>NZ_JBJLSF010000004.1:0-105453 GCF_050871885.1 Kineococcus aridisoli
CGGCCGTCCGCGGACGGCCGGGTCCCGCGGGGACCGGGGACGGGCGTGCGAGCCTGGGACCCGGCGCGGCAGGGACCGGAGGGACGGCGAGGTGGACGTGCGGTGACCCCGCTCCCCCCCGGGGTGGACCCGGCGGGCCCCGACGGCACGACGTTCACGGACGCGGTCCTGCTGGCCGGCCTGCCGGTGCAGTCGTCGGCGTCGCTGTGGGACCTGGCCACCGACGCGCTGGTCGTCGACGCCACCACCACGTGCGCCGAGCTCGACGGGCGGCTGCGCACCGGCGCACCGCACGAGCACTCCAGCGTCGTGGTCCTCGACCGGGCCAGCGGAGCCGTGGGCTCCGTGCAGCGGCAGCGCTTCGAGCACGCCCTCAGCGGGCCGTTCGGCTTCGGCCGCGCCCTGCTGGCCCGCCGCACGGTGGCCCAGGTGACCGACTTCGACACCCGCGTCGTGCCCGGCGACGCCACGGTGGGGACCGCGCTGGAGGTCGTCCTGGAGCGCCCGCGCGAGCGCCGGGCCGACGACCTCGTCCTGCGCCGCGGGGACGGCTGGCGGGTGCTGCCGGTCGCGGTCCTCATGGAGGCGGCCGCCGGCCGGATGGCCTGGCACGCCAGCCGCGACCCGCTGACCGGGCTGGTCAACCGGGGCGCCTTCTTCAGCCACCTGGAGCGGATCGTCGCCTCCGTGCCGCCCGCGGACGCGGGTGCGGACGCGGGTGCGGACGCGGACGCCGGCAGCCGGGTCGGCGTCGTCTTCGTCGACCTCGACCGGCTGAAGACCGTCAACGACACCCTCGGGCACGCCGCCGGCGACGCGCTCATCCGCTCGGTCGCCCGCAGGCTGCTCGACGCGGCGCGCCCCCAGGACGTCGTCGCCCGCCTGGGCGGTGACGAGTTCGCCATCGCCTGCCTGGTGCCCGGCCGCGACGACGAGCAGGCCGCGCGGGCGCTGCACGCCCTCGCCGAGCGGCACCTGGAGGCCGTGCGCCGCGACGACGGCGAGCTGGACCCGCGCGCCCGCAGCACCGCCAGCATCGGCGCGGCGCTGTCGGTGCGCCTGCCCCGGCGGATCCGCGCCGACACCCTGGTGCGCGAGGCGGACACGGCGATGTACGCGGCCAAGCAGGCCGGCGGGGACCGCATCAGCACGGTGTCCGCCGTCGGCGACGGCCCCGGCGCCGCCGCGGGCACCCGCGCACCGCTGTCGCTGCAGCAGGCGCTGGCGGAGGGCGAGCTGGTCCTGCACTACCAGCCGATCGTCGACGCGCGCACCCGCGACCTGCTCACCGTCGAGGCGCTCGTGCGCTGGCAGCACCCCGCCCGCGGCCTGCTCGGCGCCGGGGACGTGCTGGCGGCCGCGCGGGCCGAGCACCTGGAGGTCGCGCTGGACCGGTGGGTCCTGGGCACGGCGCTGGGCCAGCTCGCCCGCTGGCTGCCGCTGCGCAGGCGGGGCGCCGGGGTGCCGCCGCTGGTGAACGTCAACCTCTCGCCCGCCAGCCTGGGCACCCCCGACCTGGCCGAGCGGGTGCTGGCGCAGGTGCGCGCCGCGGGCTGCACCCCCGGGCAGCTGCGCCTGGAGCTGCCCGAGACGGCGTCGCTGTCCACGCTGGAGTGCGCGGTCCCGCAGCTGAACGCGCTCGCGCGGGCGGGGGTCGCCCTCGTCGTCGACGACATGGGTGCGGGCGCCTCCAGCCTGCGCAACCTGTCGACGATCCCGGTGGCGGGCATGAAGATCGACCGGTCCTTCGTGGCGGGCGTGCTCACCCGCGGCGGTGACCGCGCCGTGGTGCAGATGCTCACCAACCTGGCGGTCGGCCTGGGGCTGCGGGTGACGGCCGAGGGCGTGGAGACCGCCGCCCAGGCGGAGGAGCTGCGCCGCCTGGGGGTGAGCGCGCTGCAGGGGTTCCACGTCGGCCGACCGGTGCCGGCCGAGGCGGTGGTGGCCGGGGTCCCGGCACCGCGCGCGGGCGAGCGCCGCTGACCCGGCAGCCCGGCCGGACACCTCTTGGCACTCCGGCGCCGGAAGTGCTAAAAGCGGAGTAGCCGGCGCTCCTGCTGCGCGGCAACACCTTTCGGCCTGATCGCTGGAGGATGCCCATGACGCTCTCCGACGTCCCCGTCGTCCCGCGCCCCGCTCCCGCCCCGCGGGACGCCCTGCGCATCGCCGTCGTCGCCCCGCCCTGGTTCGCACTGCCCCCCCGCGGCTACGGCGGCATCGAGTCCGTCGTCGCCGACCTCGTCGACTCCCTCGCCGCCCGCGGCCACGAGGTGACGCTCGTGGGGTCCGGGACGCACCGCACCCGGGCCGCCCGGTTCGTGCAGGTCTTCGCCGAACCCCCGTCGGCGCGGGTGGGCGAGTCCGCGCCGGAGGTGCTGCACGCAGCCGCGGCCGCCGAGGCGCTGGAGGGCCTGGAGGTCGACGTGGTGCACGACCACAGCCTCGCCGGGCCCCTGCTGGCCCGCGGGCGCGGGACGCCCACCGTCATGACGATGCACGGCCCCGTCGACGGCGAGCACGGCGAGTACGTCCGCCGCCTCGGCGACAGCGTCGACGTCGTCGCCATCTCCGACGCCCAGCGCCGGCTGAACCCCGGCCTCAACTGGGTCGGGCGCGTGCACAACGCCGTCGACGTCTCCAGCTTCCCCTTCCGCGCGGACAAGGGCGACCACCTGCTGTGGCTGGGGCGGATGAACCCCGAGAAGGGGCCGCACCTGGCCGTCGACGCCGCGCGCGCATCGGGTCAGCGCATCGTCCTGGCCGGCAAGTGCAGCGAACCCGGGGAGAAGCGGTACTTCGAGCAGGCCGTGCGCCACCGCCTCGGCCCGGACGCGGAGTACGTCGGCGAGGCCGACGCGGCCCTGAAGCGGGAACTGCTCGCCGGTGCCCGCGCCCTGGTGTTCCCCGTCCAGTGGGAGGAACCCTTCGGCATGGTGATGATCGAGGCGATGGCCTGCGGCACACCGGTCGTCGCGCTGCAGCGCGGGAGCGTCCCGGAGGTCGTCGCGCACGGCCGCAGCGGTCTGGTCGTCCGCACGCCCGAGGAGCTGCCGGCCGCGCTGCGCCTGGCCGCCGACCTGGACCCGGCCGCCTGCCGCGCGCACGCGCAGCAGCACTTCGACCTGCCGGTGATGGCCGAGGGCTACGAGCGGGTGTTCCGCATGATCGTCGAAGGCGGGCGCGGTGTCGAGGCCCTCACCCGCTCGACCGGGCGGGAGGCGACGGCATGAGCACCGGGCTGCCGGGCACCGGGGTCCCCGGGGCGGGCGCCCCGGTCGCGGAACCGCTCACCGGTGGTGACGTCACCCTCGTCGAGGGCGCCTCCTTCTGCGTGAGCGACGCCGCCGGCGACATGCACCCGCACCGCCCGCACGGGGTGTTCTTCCGCGACACCCGCGTCGTCTCGGGGTGGCAGCTGCTGCTGGACGACGAACCCCTGCAACCGCTGAGCGCCCACCTGCCCGAACCGTTCTCCGCCGTCTTCACCACCCGGGCCGCGCCGCGGCCCGGGCTGGCCGACGGCACGCTCGTCGTCGAGCGGCGGCGGATGGCGGCCGACGGCCTGCGCGAGGACGTCGTCGTGCGCAACTACGGGCTGGAACCCGCCGGGATCGGCCTGCAGCTGGTCGTCGAGGCGGACTTCGCCGACCTGTTCGACGTCAAGGAAGGCCGTGCGGGCCGCCGCACCGTCACCCAGCGCACCCCGCGCGGGGAGGACCTCGTCCTCACCGTCGCCCACGGCGGCCGCGGCCGCGGTGTGCGGGTGCGCGGCCAGGGCGCCACCGCGCTGCCGGGGGCGCTGCTGTGGCGGGCGGTCGTCCCCGCCCACGGCGAGTGGCGCACGACGATCGAGGTGCTGCCCTCCACCGAGGACGGGGAGGTCGGGACGTCCTTCCCGCTGGACCGCCCGCTGGAGTCCACCGCTCCCGCGCAGCGGCTGCGCGAGCGCCGCCGCGCCAGCCCGGACGTCACCTGCGACGACCCCGTCCTCGCCCAGGCGCTGCGGCGCAGCGTGCTCGACCTGGGCGCCCTGCGCATCGCCGACCCCCGGCGCCCCGGCGCCGACGTCGTCGCGGCGGGAGCGCCCTGGTTCATGGCGCTCTTCGGCCGCGACTCGCTGCTGACGAGCTGGCTGGCCCTGCCCTTCGACCCGGGCCTGGCGCTGGGCACGCTGCAGACCCTCGCGGACCACCAGGGCCGGCGCGTGGACCCCATGAGCGAGGAGGAACCGGGCAAGGTCCTGCACGAGGTGCGCCTGGGGGTGGACGCCGACCGGGCCCTGGGCGGCAGCAGCGTCTACTACGGCAGCGTCGACGCGACCCCGCTGTTCGTCGTCGTCCTCGACGCGCTCGCCCGCTGGGGGGCTCCCCTGGAGGAGGTGCGGGCGCTGCTGCCGGCGGCCGACCGGGCGCTGGAGTGGGTCCGCGAGCACGGCGACCTCGACGGCGACGGGTTCGTGGAGTACCGGCGCAAGACCGACCGCGGGCTGCTCAACCAGGGCTGGAAGGACTCCGGCGACGCCGTCTCCTTCGCCGACGGCCGGCTCGCCGAGGGACCGATCGCCCTCGTGGAGGTGCAGGCGTACGTGTACGGCGCCTACCGGGCCCGTGCGCACCTGGCCCGCCTCGTGGGCGACGAGGGCGCGGCGACGCGCTGGGAGCAGCTCGCCGAGCGGCTGCGCCGCGACGTCGACGAGGCGTTCTGGATGCCCGGGCGCGGTTGCTACGCCCTCGCCCTCGACGGGCGCAAGCGGCAGGTCGACGCCCTGGCCTCCAACCAGGGGCACTGCCTGTGGACGGGGCTGGCCGACCCCGGGAAGGCGGCCCAGGTCGCCGAGCACCTGCTGTCCCCGGCGATGTTCACCGGGTGGGGCGTGCGCACCCTGGCCTCGACCGAGGGCCGCTACAACCCCGTGAGCTACCACAACGGCTCGGTGTGGCCGCACGACAACGCCCTCATCGCGAGCGGGCTCGCGCGGTACGGGTTCACCGAGGCCACGCAGCGGATCGCGACGGGGCTGCTCGGCGCGGCGGCGGCGACCGGTGGGCGCCTGCCGGAGCTGTTCTGCGGCTTCGAGCGGGGCGAGGCGCCCGCTCCCGTGCCCTACCCGACGTCCTGCTCGCCGCAGGCGTGGGCGGCGGCCACCCCGATCGGGCTGCTCACGGCGCTGCTGCGCCTGGACGTCTGCCTGCCGCACGGGCGCTGCAGCACCGACCCCGCGCTGCCGGCGCACTGGGGCCGCGTGCGGCTGTCCGGGCTCGGCTGGGGCGAGGAGGGCGTCGCCGTCGACAGCGCGGCACCGGGCCCGCGCCCGCTGTCCGCCGTCGCGGGCTAGCGGCCACCGTCCCGGCGGCGGCGCCCCGCACGGGGCGCCGCTGACCCGGACGGGTGGCCGGGTCTGCCCGCCGGCCGCCGGCGCGGGGAGCATGGCCGTTCCGCAGGTGCCCGGCGCGAAGGAGCGGTCATGAGCACGGTCGACGAGGACGTCCCGCGAACCCCGCCGGGCACCCGGCCGGGCGCCCTGGCGGACGCGGAGGTCGCGGCGGTCTTCCGCAGCGTCCAGCGGCTGCACGAGCTGCTGGCGGAGCTGCGCCCGGACCTGCTGCCGCGCCTCGACGGCGCCCGCTCCGACGCCTTCGCGGCGGTGGGCGGCGGCCTCGCCGCGATCCACGGGATCCACGCGGTCCACGCGACCCGCGGACCCGGCTGACGCGGGGACCGGGGGCGAGCCCCCCGGGGGGTGAGCGCGGGGGCACTGGCGGGCCGGGGTGACGGGGTGCAGCATCATCGTCACGACCGACCGCCGCCGGAAGAGGAGCCATGACGCACCCGCGCGCAGGACAGCACGCCGAACCCTCGGACCTCATCGACGTCGCGCACGTCGTCACCGCCTACTACGCGACGCAGCCCGACCCCGGCGAGGTCGCCCAGCGGGTGTCGTTCGGCACGTCCGGGCACCGCGGCTCCAGCCTGGACGCGGCGTTCAACGAGCAGCACATCCTCGCCACGACCCAGGCGATCGTCGACCACCGCCGCGAGCAGGGCTACGACGGGCCGCTGTTCCTGGGGCGCGACACCCACGCCCTGTCCGAGCCCGCGTGGACCTCCGCGCTGGAGGTCCTCGCGGCCAACGACGTCACCGTGCTCGTCGACGACCGCGACAGCTGGACGCCCACGCCGGCCGTCTCGCACGCGATCCTGCGCGCCAACCGCGAGGGCTCGGGAGCGGGGTCGCGGATCCGCACGAGCGGTCCCGGCCTGGCCGACGGCATCGTCGTCACCCCCTCGCACAACCCCCCGCGCGACGGCGGTTTCAAGTACAACCCGCCGAACGGCGGGCCGGCCGACACCGACGCCACCGGCTGGATCGCGCAGCGGGCCAACTCCTACCTGGAGTCCGGCCTGGACGGCGTGCGGCGCGTGCCGTTCGCGAGGGCCCGCGCCGCCGCGCAGGGCTACGACTTCCTGGGCACCTACGTCGACGACCTGCCGAACGTCCTGGACATCGACGCGATCCGCTCGGCCGGGGTGCGCATCGGCGCCGACCCGCTGGGCGGGGCGAGCGTGGAGTTCTGGCAGGAGATCGCCGAGCGGCACCGCCTCGACCTCACCGTCGTCAACCCCCTCGTGGACCCGACGTGGCGGTTCATGACGCTGGACTGGGACGGCAAGATCCGCATGGACTGCTCCTCGCCGTCGGCGATGCACTCCCTCATCGACCGGCGCTCGGAGTTCCAGGTCGCCACCGGCAACGACGCCGACTCCGACCGGCACGGCATCGTGACGCCGGACTACGGCCTGATGAACCCCAACCACTACCTCGCGGTGGCGATCCAGTACCTGTTCGGCACCCGCGAGGGCTGGCCGTCCGGTGCCGCGATCGGCAAGACCCTGGTGTCCAGCTCGATGATCGACCGGGTCGCGGCGAAGCTGGGCCGCGAGCTGCTGGAGGTCCCCGTCGGGTTCAAGTGGTTCGTGCCGGGCCTGCTCGACGCCTCCGTCGGCTTCGGCGGCGAGGAGAGCGCCGGCGCCTCGTTCCTGCGCCGCGACGGCTCGGTGTGGAGCACCGACAAGGACGGCATCCTGCTGGCGCTGCTGGCCTCGGAGATCATCGCCACCACCGGCCGCACCCCCAGCGAGCACTACGGCGACCTGGTCGCCGAGTTCGGCCGCCCGCAGTACAAGCGCAGCGACGCGGCCGCCACGCGCGAGCAGAAGGCGACGCTGGCGAAGCTGTCGGCCGACCAGGTCACCGCGGACTCGTTCGCCGGTGAGCGGATCGTCGCCAAGCTCACCGAGGCCCCCGGCAACGGCGCGAAGATCGGCGGTCTGAAGGTCGTCACCGAGAACGCCTGGTTCGCCGCCCGCCCCTCCGGCACCGAGGACGTCTACAAGATCTACGCCGAGTCGTTCAAGGGCTCCGACCACCTGCGCCAGGTCCAGGCCGAGGCGCAGGAGCTCGTCGACGGGGTCCTCGCGGGTTCGTGACGGTGGCGTCGTGACGAGGATCGACCAGTGGACGTGGGCGGTGCGGTTGTTCAAGAGCCGTTCCGTGGCGGCCGCCGCGGTCAAGGCGGGGCACGTCCGCCTCAACGGCGAGCGCGCCAAACCCGCCACGACCGTCCACGAGGGCGACGAGGTCCGCATCCGGGCCGAGGGCTACGAGAAGGTGTTCGAGGTGGTGCGCCTGCTGGACAAGCGGGTGGGCGCACCGCTGGCCCGGGAGGCCTACGTGGACAACTCCCCGCCACCACCGCCGAAGGACGAGTTCTTCGGGGCGTTCGGCACCCGCGACCGCGGCGCCGGGCGCCCCACCAAGCGCGACCGGCGCGAGATGGAGCGCCTGCGCGGGGGCCGGGCCCAGGACGCGCCGGCCGAGGACGGGTGGGGCTGAGACCCGGCCGGTGGCGCGCCGCGGCCGATGGGGGCACGGTGGGCGCGTGGACGGGACCGAGCGGGACGTGGCCGGGCGGGACGCGGCCGGGCAGGACGTGGCCGAGTACGACGTCGTCGTGGTGGGCGGTGGGCCGGCGGGGACGTCGGCCGCCGTCCGGGCGGCCGAGCTGGGGGCGCGCACCGCGCTGCTGGAGGGGCGCCGCACCGGCGGGACGTGCGTGAACACCGGGTGCGTGCCGACCCGGGTGCTGGCCAAGACCGCGCGCCTGGTGCGCGAGGTGCGCACCGCCGCCGAGCACGGCATCGCGGTGCCGCAGCAGACGATCGACTGGCCGGCCACCGTCGCCAGGGTCCGCGCCACCGTGGAGCGCGTGCAGGCCGCCAGGGCGGACGCCGAGCGCCTGGCCGACCTGGGCGTGGACCTCGTGCTGGAAGGGCCGGCCCGCTTCGTCGACCCGCACGTGCTGGAGCTGACCGGCAGCGGCCGCCGCGTGCGCGGGGAGAACGTCCTGCTCTGCGTGGGCGGGCGCTCGCGCCGCCTGCCGCTGCCGGGCGCGGAACTGGCGACCTACCCCGAGACGGTGCTGGACCTGCCCGCGCTGCCGCGGCGGCTGGCCGTGGTGGGGGCCGGGAACACCGGCGCCCAGCTCGTCACGGTGTTCCGGGCCCTGGGCAGCGAGGTGCTGCTGCTGGACCTGGCCCCGCGCGTGCTGCCCACCGCGGACGCCGACGTCTCGCACGCGGTGCACGCGGCGTTCGAGGAGCAGGGCGTGCGCGTGCGCACCGGGATCGAGGGCGTGGACTCCCTGGCGCGCCGCGCGGACGGTGCGCTCGACCTGGCGTGGCGCGAGGACGGCGGGCAGCGGGTGGAACCCTTCGACGCCGTCGTGCTCAGCGTCGGGTGGCCCGCGGCGGTGGAGGGCCTGGGGCTGGAGCGGGCGGGTGTCGAGACGGGCCGCTCGGGCATCGTCGTCGACGAGCACCTGCGCACGAGCGCACCGCACGTCTTCGCCGCCGGGGACGCCAACGGGCGGTCGATGCTCGTGCAGGCGGCGCACGCCGAGGCGGAGGTCGCCGCCGAGAACGCCGTGCTCGGCTCGCGCCGGCGCGCCCGGCACCTGCTGCTGCCCAGCGGCGGGTTCACCGACCCCGACTACGCCGGTGTCGGACTCACCGAGGAGCAGGCCCGCGCGCGCGACGCGCGGTGCCTGGTCAGCACCGTGCCGTTCGCGCAGATGGAGCGCCCCCTCATCGACGACCGGACGAGGGGTTTCCTCAAGCTCGTCGTGGACCGCCGCCGCGAGGTGGTCCTCGGCGCGCACGCCGTGGGCGAGGAGGCCGTCGAGGTCGTGCAGGCGGTGACGACCGCGATGGCCGCGGGGGTCGACGTGGCGACGCTGGCCCGGGTGGAGTTCGCGTACCCGACGTACAGCGCGGTCATCGGCGAGGCGGCCCGGCGGGTGCTCCAGGAGGTCCCGCAGCCGTGGCGGGGTTCCGCCGCCGCGCCCGACCCGGCCGCCCCCACCGCCGCCGGGGCGCGCTGACGGGGCGCGGGCACGGGGTTCAGCCCTTCGGCAGCTCCCGCAGCCAGGCCTCCACCTCGGCGAGGGTGAGGACGGGACCGTTCTCGCCGAAGGCGATGCGGGCGTCCTTCGCCCCCGGCTTCCCGCTGGTCAGCAGGTAGCCGGGGTGGCGCTTCGTGGGCGCCTCCAGCGTCCAGCCCTTGGCCCCGGCGGTGCGGCGCAGCGCCTCGAAGCGCGCCTGCTCGTCAGCCGACACGGGTGCACCCCTCGGGCGGGTGCTCGGCGGTGGCGATGACGGCCTCCAGCTGGTCGCGGGCGGCCGCGAGCTCGGCCAGCTGCCGGTCGATGCGGTCGCGCTCGGCGGCCAGGCGCCGGCGCAGCTCGGGGGTGGAGGTGCCCGTGTCGACGCACGGCAGCACCTCGGCGATCACCCGGCTGTTCAGGCCCGCGGCGTACAGCTGCTGGATGATCCGCACCCGCTGCACGGCGGACTCGTCGTAGCGGCGCTGCCCGCTGGGGCTGCGCCGGGCGGGCAGCAGCGACTGCTCCTCGTAGTAGCGCAGCGCCCGCACGCTCACCCCGGCCTGCGCGGCCACGTCCCCGATGCGCACTGCTCCCCCGTCCGGTGGGTCGTCCCCGCCGCCGACTTGCCTCTGACGTCGGCGTCAGGTCCTAGCGTACCCGCATGCAGATCACCGGAGCCACCGCGCTCGTCACCGGAGCCAACCGCGGCATCGGCCGCCACCTCGCCGCCCAGCTGCTCGAGCGCGGCGCGACCGTCTACGCGGCCGCCCGCCGCCCCGAGAGCGTCGACCTGCCGGGCGCGCGGGTGCTCGCCCTCGACATCACCGACCCCGAGGCGGTCGCGGCCGCCGCGGCCGCCGCCGGCGACGTCGACCTCCTCGTCAACAACGCCGGCATCTCCACCGGCGCCGGCCTGGCCACGGGCGACCTGGAGGGCGCCCGCCGCGAGATGGACGTGAACTTCTGGGGAACGCTGGGGATGGTGCGCGCCTTCGCACCCGTCCTCGCGGCCAACGGCGGCGGCGCGATCGTCAACGTCGCCTCGGCGCTGTCCTGGTTCGCCTTCCCCGGCGCCGGCGCGTACGCCGCCTCCAAGGCCGCCGTCTGGAACATGTCCAACGCCGTGCGCCTGGAGCTGGCCGGCCAGGGCACCCTGGTGACCTCCGTGCACCTGGGTGCCGCGGACACCGACATGATGGGCGACTACGACGGCCCCAAGACCGACCCGGCGGACGTCGCGCGCGCGGTGCTCGACGGGGTGGAGGCCGGCCGGATCGAGGTCGTCGTCGACGACTGGAGCGAGATGGTCAAGGCGAGCCTGGCCAAGGACCCCGCGGAGTTCTACGAGCGCCTCCTCGGCCGCTGAGCCGCGCGCCGGCGTGCGGGCCGCCCGGTGCACCCGCGGCGGCCCGCGCCCGGCCCGGTAGCGTACGACGGGCATCATCGGACCCCCGGAGCAGTTGGAGTCGGACATGAGCAACGCCCTGGGCGCCACCACGAGCGCCGGCCCCACCGTCTTCGTCGTCTACGGCGCCACCGGCGACCTCGCCAAGCGCCTGGTCATGCCCGGTTTCGCCGCCCTCGCCGCGGCCGGCCTGCTGCCCGAGCAGTGGGTCCTCATCGGCAGCGGCCGGCGCGCGATGCCCGACGACGACTACCGCGAGCACGTGCGCCGGGGCCTGCAGGAGTTCGGCAAGGTCGGCGACGACGTCGTCGAGGGCATCCTGCCGGGGCTGCGGTTCGCGGGCGGCGGCTTCACCTCCGACGACGCGGGCGAACTGCTCGACGCGATCGCCGCCGCGCGCTCGGAGATCGGCGAGGACGCGCAGCTCGTGCACTACCTCGCGCTGCCGCCGTCCACCTTCGAGGACTACACCCGCGCCATCGAGGCGCACGGCCTCGCCGAGGGTTCCCGCGTGGTCTACGAGAAGCCGTACGGCACCTCCCCGGAGTCCTTCGAGGAGCTCGACCGGCTCGTGCTGTCGGTGTTCGAGGAGGAGCAGGTCTTCCGCATCGACCACTTCCTCGGCAAGGAGGCGACCCAGCAGCTGCACGTGCTGCGCTTCGCCAACCGCATGTTCGAGCACCTGTGGAACAACCGCCACGTCGCCCAGGTGCAGATCGACGTGCCCGAGACCCTCGGCGTCGACGAGCGCGCGAAGTTCTACGACGAGACCGGCGCGACGCTGGACATGCTCGTCACCCACCTGCTGCAGGTCGCCGCCGAGGTCGCCCTCGACCCGCCGGCGCAGTGGACCTCCGACGGGCTGGCGCAGGCCCGCGAGGCGGTGCTGGCGAAGTTCCGCGCCATCGACCCCGCCGACGTCGTCCTGGGCCAGGGCAGCGGGTACCGGGAACTGCAGGACGTGCGGGAGGGTTCGGACACCGACACCTTCGTCGCCGCGCGCGTGTGGGTGGACACCGAGCGCTGGTCCGGGGTGCCGTTCGTGCTGCGCACCGGCAAGAAGATGGCCGAGTCCCA
The DNA here is from genome assembly GCF_050871885.1 of Kineococcus aridisoli. Lineage (NCBI taxonomy): Bacteria > Bacillati > Actinomycetota > Actinomycetes > Kineosporiales > Kineosporiaceae > Kineococcus > Kineococcus aridisoli. The sequence goes on from NZ_JBJLSF010000004.1 coordinate 11,926, forward strand.
CCAGCACGTGACGCTGGTGCTCAAGCCGGTGGAGAACAGCCCGCAGCAGGGCCACGGCGAACCCGAGACGATCACGTTCACCCTCAGCGGCAACGGGACCGTGTGGGCGGGGGTCACCGCCCGCCGCCCCGGCGTCTCCGACGACCTGGTGCCCGGCCGGCTCTCCCTGGACCTGGCGGACCTGCCCAACGCCGAGCCCCTGCCGCCGTACGCGGCGCTGCTGCGCGACGTCCTCATCGGCGACCGCGCGCTGTTCACGACCTCGAACGGGCTGCGCGACGCGTGGCGGGTGGCCAAGCCGCTGCTGGACCAGCGCCCCGAGCTGGTGACCTACGAACCGGGCACCTGGGGCCCGGAGCAGGCCGACCAGCTCGCGGCCCCCTACGGCTGGCTCACCGAGCACCGCGACCGCTGAGCCGGCGCTCCGGGAGGAGGCGGGCGCCGCTCGGCGAGACCGCGCCGTGGCGGCGGGTTACCGTCGAGGGGCCGGGTGCGACCAGCCGCCCGCCACCCCTCCTGGAGCCCCGTGGACCTCGACCACCCGTACCGCGACCCCCGCGACGGCGGCACCGCCCGCACCGCCGAGACCGCGGGGGCCCCGCCGGCACCGGAGGAGTTCGCTCCGGTGCACGGGACGGTCGACCTCACCACCTGCGACAGCGAACCCATCCACGTCCCGGGCGCGGTGCAGCCGCACGGCGTGCTGCTGGCCGTGGAGCGGGCCGGGCACCGGGTCGTCGTCGCCTCCGCGAACACCGCCCAGTTCCTCGGCCGGCCGCTGGAGCAGGTGCTCGGGCGGACGCTGGCCGACCTGCTGGGGCCGGAGCTGGCGGAGCAGGTGCGGGCCGCGGACGCGCTGGAGGACCTCGCCGAACCCCTGGTGGCCACCGTGCCCACCCCGGCCGGGCCCGTGCCCGTCGACGCGGTGCTGCACGTGTCCGGGGAGCGCCTCGTCGTCGAGCTGGAACCCGTCGGCCACGCGGCGGGTGCGGCGACGGTCTCCTACCGCTCCACGCGCGCCGCGGTGACGCGGCTGGCCGGCAGCACCGGCATCGACGGGCTGTGCGCGCGGCTGGCCCGCGAGGTGCGGCAGCTGACGGGCTTCGACCGGGTGATGGTCTACCGCTTCGACGCGCAGTGGAACGGCGAGGTCGTCGCCGAGGACCGCCGCGAGGACCTCAACGCCTTCCTGGGCCTGCACTACCCCGCCTCCGACATCCCCGCCCAGGCCCGCCGGCTCTACACCGTCAACTGGACCCGGCTGATCGCCGACGTGCACTACGCCCCCTCCCGGCTGCACCCGCTGCTCGACCCCGGCAGCGGGGCACCGCTGGACCTGTCGCACTCGGTGCTGCGCAGCGTCTCGCCCATCCACCTGGAGTACCTGCGCAACATGGGCGTCACCGCGTCCATGTCGGTCTCCCTGCTCGTCGAGGGGCGGTTGTGGGGGCTGATCGCCTGCCACCACTACTCCGGTGCGCACCGGCCCAGCCACGACGCGCGCTCGGCGGCGGAGTTCCTGGGCCAGACCGCCTCCCAGCTGGTGGGTGAGCGGGTGCGCTCGGCCGAGCGCGACCAGGCGCTGGCCGCCCAGGAGCTGCTGGGCGACATCGTCGCCACCGTCTCCGCCAGCGGGCGCGAACCGCTGGTCACCCTCGTCGAGGACGGGCGGCTGCTGCGCCTGCTGGACGCCGGCGGCGTCGCCCTGTGGACGGGGCACCGGCTGCTGACGCACGGCAGCGTGCCGCCGCGCGCGGCGCTGCAGCGCATCGCGACCCTGCTGGCCCGCGCCGACGGCGCACCGGTCTTCACCGACCACCTCGCCTCGCTGAGCCCGGCGCTGGCCGACGTGGCCGACCGGGCGGCGGGCGCGCTGCGGGTCGGCGTCGACGGCCAGGGCTGGCTGCTGTGGGTGCGCCCGGAGCAGCCCGAGGTCGTCGACTGGGGCGGCGACCCGCACAACGCGAAGATCGCCGAGGGCGAGGGCCCGGACGTGCGGATCAGCCCGCGCACGAGCTTCGAGAAGTGGCGCGAGGTCGTGCGCGGGCGCAGCGCCCCCTGGCGGCCCTGGCACGGCTCCGTCGCGGACCGGCTGCGCAGCCAGGTCACCGGCGTCATGCTCGGCCGCTCGCGCGACCAGATCGCGATCGCCGAGTCCCTGCAGCGCGCCGTCGTCCTCGACGAGGCACCGGTGGTGCCGGGGGTGGACGTCCTGGCCCGCTACCAGCCCGCCGAGGGCGGGCAGCTGGGCGGGGACTGGTGGGACGTGATGGCCCTCGAGGAGGGACGGGTGGCGCTGGTCGTCGGCGACGTCGCCGGCCACGGCGTGCACGCGGCGGCCGCGATGGCGCAGCTGCGCACGGCGCTGCGCGCCTACCTGCTGGAGGGGCACAGCCCCGCCTCGGCGCTGGACCGCCTGGACGCGCTCGTCGGCACGCTGCTGGGCAACCACATGGCCACCGCCCTCGTCGCGGTGGTGCACCCCGCCGCGGGTGGTGCCGGGGCGGTGGTGGAGCTGGCCAGCGCCGGGCACCCGCCGCCGCTGCTGGTGGACGCCACGGGGGCCCGCGCGCTGGAGGTCCCCCCGCGGCCGGTGCTCGGGCTGGGGTTCGGGCCGGGCTTCGGGCCGGTCACCGGGCTGGAGGCCGAGACGGTGCGGGTGCCGCTGCCGGCCGACGCGTTCCTGCTGCTCTACAGCGACGGCCTCGTCGAGCGCCGGGGCTCCGGCCTGGACGAGACGACCGCGACGCTGGCCAGGACCGCCGCGAGCGCGGCGGTCGACCTGCTGCCCGCGGGGGACATGTCCGGCGTCGCGGACCGGCTGCTCACCGCGGTCCCCGGCGGCGCCGGGGACGACACGACGCTGGTGCTGCTGCGGCTGCGCTGATCAGCGCGCGTCGCGGGTGCGGCGCTCCAGGTCGGGGGCGGCGGCGCCGACCACGACCTCCCCGGCCGGGACGGGCAGCGGCTGCGCCGCGGGCGCGGCGGCGGGCTGCGCGGTGGCCGGGGCGGGGAAGAGGGGCGTCACCGGGTGGTCGGGCTGCTCGAAGACCTCGACGATCCACACCCGGCCGTCCGCCGAGCGCACCGCGCCGAAGCCGACGACGCTGACCTGCGGGCGCAGGACGTTGTCGCGGTGCGCGGGCGAGGCCATGAAGGCGCCGTGCAGCTGCTCCGCGTCCGCGCCGACGCCGACGTTCTCGGCGTAGAAGCGGTAGCCCGTCAGCTGGTGCGCGAGGTCGGGGTTGTGCTGCAGGCGGCTGTCGCCGGCCATCCGGAACGCCCAGTCGGTGGCGACGCGGTTGGCCTCCTCGGTCAGCACGAGGGGAGCCAGCCCGGCGGAGGCGCGGGCGGCGTTGACGAGCTCGTAGGAGCGCCAGGCGGCGGCCCCGTCACCGGTGGTGGCGGGAGCCGCGTGCGCCGCTCCGGCCCCGCCGACGAGCGCGGCGGCAGCGGTGGCGACCGCGGCGAGGCCGAGGGCGCGGCGGGTGCGGGCAGGGCGGCGTGCGGTGTCCACGAGGACCTCCGGGCGGTGGGCGGCGGTGTGCGTTCCCCCACTGCCTCGGCCGTCAGCGGCCCCGCCTGTAGCCCGGACGGGTGATCGGGTGCGCCCGCCGGTGACCGCCCGTCAGCCCGTGAGGTCCAGGGAGTGGGCCGTGTGGTCGCGCTTGGCGCGCAGGTAGCCCGCGTTCGCGGCCGACAGGTGCACCCCCGTCGCCACCCGCCGGGCGACCTCGACGCCCAGGCGCTGCAGCTGCGCGGCCTTGTCGGGGTTGTTGCTCAGCAGGTCCACGCGGTGCGCGCCGAGGGCGGTGAGCATCTGCGCGGCGGCGGTGTAGTCGCGCTCGTCCTCGCCGCGACCCAGGGCCAGGTTCGCCTCGTAGGTGTCCAGCCCGGCGTCCTGCAGCGCGTAGGCGTCCAGCTTGGCGTACAGGCCGATGCCGCGGCCCTCCTGGCGCAGGTACAGCAGGAGGCCCCCGACGCCCGCGATGCGCTCGACGGCCTCGCGCAGCTGCGGCCCGCAGTCGCAGCGCTGGGAGCCGAAGACGTCCCCGGTGAGGCACTCGGAGTGCGGGCGCACCAGCGGCGCCGGCCCGCCGGCCGCGGAGCGCCGCAGCGCCCCCTCCCAGTCGCCCAGGCCCAGGGCCAGGTGCTCGCGGTCGTCGGCCAGGCCGGTGAAGGTGTGGACCTGGGCGGTGGTGGCGTAGCCGTCGGGGAAGCGCAGCGGGACGCTCACGCTGGTGCGGACGACGGCGGGGGGCAGGGCGGACACGGTGCTCCATTCGATGCGTGCTCGACGCGTCGATCGACACTAGGTCGCGGAACTTGAGCCGTCAAGGACCACGACGGGACGCGCAGGGCGTCCCGGAGTAGGTTCGGGGCGTGGAAGGTGCCGAACGACGTCCGCTCCGCACGATCAGCTACAACCTGCACGAGGGGCGCGCGACGACGGAGCTGGTGGACCTCGCGGTCGCGCACGACGCGGACGCGCTGTGCCTGCAGGAGTGCGACACGCTGCGCCTGCCGGAGACGGTGGGCCCGCTCGTCCTGGCCGGGGCGACCCAGCGCAACCGGCTGGGCCTGGCGCTGTACTACCGCCCCGACAGGCTGCACGCGCACGGGCACGAGATGCGCCCGCTGCGCCGCTCCATGCACGACCGGGTGCTCTCCCCGGCGCACGAGCGGCTGCTCGCGGTGCGCTTCGAGGACCTGGCCTCCGGCGGGGCGCTGCTCACCCTGGCCTCCATCCACACCGCACCGCTGTCGGCGACCAACGCGATGCGCCGCCACCAGATCACCGAGGCGCTGGGCGCCATCCGCTCCGCCGCGCACGGCAGCTCCTCGCTCGTGGTCGGGGACTTCAACTACCCCTGGTTCGCCAGCTCGCTGGCGCGGCGGCTGGGCGAGCAGGGCTACGAGCTGTCGCACAGCGACCTGCCCACCTACGTGCGCAAGAGGTTCCGCGGGCACTTCGACTTCGCGGTCTCCGAGGGCATGCACATCGAGTCGGTGACGACGCTGCAGCAGGCCGGTTCCGACCACCTGCCGGTGCTGGTGCAGTCGCAGGTGAGGGCCGGCGTCCCCGCCTGAACAGCGCGCGGGCCGGTTCCGGTCACCCGTCCGGCCGCTCCCGGCCGCCGCCGGCGGACCCGGAGGGCGGCAGGTGCCGCTCCTCTGGGCCGGTGTACTCCGACAGCGGCCGGATGAGGGCGTTGTCGGCGCGCTGCTCGACGACGTGGGCGCTCCAGCCGACGACGCGCGCGGCGACGAACAGCGGTGTGAAGACGTCGGTGTCGAAACCCAGCAGGTGGTAGGCGGGACCGGCGGGGTAGTCGAGGTTCGGCGCGATGCCCTTCGCGGCGCTCACCGCCTCCTCGAGCGCGTCGTAGAGGTCGAGGAGGTCCTCGCGGCCGCGCGCGGTCGCCAGCCGGCGCAGCGCCTCGTGCATGGTCGGGACCCGCGAGTCGCCGGAGCGGTACACGCGGTGCCCGAAACCCATGACCTTGCGGTGCTCGGCGAGGGCGCGCTCCAGCCAGGCGCGGGCCCGCCGCGCGGCGCCCTCGCCGGGCCCGATCTCCTGGAAGACCTGCCAGACGGCCTCGTTCGCGCCGCCGTGCAGCGGTCCCTTGAGCGCGCCGACGGCCGCGGTCACCGCCGAGTGCAGGTCCGAGAGCGTGGAGGTGACGACGCGCGCGGTGAACGTCGAGGCGTTGAAGGAGTGCTCGGCGTACAGGACGAGGGAGGTCTCCAGCGTGCGGACGGCGACCTCGTCGGGTTCGGTGCCGAGGGTGGTCCACAGCAGGTTCGCGGCGTAGCCGAGGTCGTCGCGCGCCGGGACCGGGTCCAGGCCCCGGCGGCGGCGCTGGACGCGCGCGAGCACCGCGGGCAGCACGGCGAGCAACCGCTCGGCCTTGGCCAGCTCCGCCGCGGGCGAGCTGTCGCCGGCGGCGGGGTCGAGCGCGCCGAGGACGCTGACGGCGGTGCGCACGACGTCCATCGGGTGCGCGTGCGGCGGCAGGCCGTCGAGGACCCGCAGCAGCGCGGGGTCCGGTGCGCGACCGGCGCGCTCGCGGGCGCGGAAGGCCGCCAGTTCCGCCTCCCCGGGCAGTTCCCCGTGCCACAGCAGCCAGGCGACCTCCTCGAACGAGCAGCGCGCGGCGAGCTCCTGGACGGGGTAGCCCCGGTACAGCAGCGAGTTCGTGTCCGGGTCGACCTCGGAGACGGCCGTGGTGCCCGCGACGACGCCCGCCAGCCCCCGCGCGCTCACCGGTTCCCCTCCAGGCTGAAGTCGTGGATCCCGGAGTCGAACACCGAGTAGCCGGCGTAGTCCACGAGGTCGTACAGCTGCGCGCGGGTCTGCATCTCGGGGACCTTCGCCGCCAGCGTCCCCTCGGCGGCCAGCTCGCCCAGGGCGCGGTCGGCGGCCCCCATCGCCAGCCGCAGCAGCGAGACGGGGTGGATGACGATGCGCACCCCCGCCTCGCGCAGCTGCTCGTGGGTGAACAGGTCGCTGCGGCCGAACTCCGTCATGTTCGCCAGCACCGGCACGTCGAGGGCCGAGCAGACCGCCTCGAACTCGGCGAGGTCGGCCATCGCCTCGGCGAACACCGCGTCCGCGCCGGCGTCGGCGAGGGCCTGCGCGCGCCGCACCGCCGCCCGCAGCCCCTCCGGGCCGGGGACGGTGCCGCGCACGTCGGTGCGCGCCACGACGAGGAAGTCGCCGTCGCGGCGGGCGTCGACGGCCGCACGCACCCGCCGCAGCGCGGTCTCCTCGTCCACGACCGCCTTGCCCTCCAGGTGCCCGCAGCGCTTGGGGTTCACCTGGTCCTCCACGTGCAGGCCGGCGACGCCGGCGTCCTCCAGCAGCTGGACGGTGCGCGCCACGTTGAGGGGTTCGCCGAAACCGGTGTCGGCGTCGACGAGGACGGGCAGGTCGGTGGCGCGCGCGATCTGCGCCGAGCGCGAGGCGACCTCGGTCAGCGTCGTCAGGCCGATGTCCGGCAGCCCCAGGTCGGCCGACAGCACCGCCCCGGAGACGTAGACGCCCTCGAAGCCGTGCCGCTCGACGAGCTTGGCGGACAACGGGTTGAAGGCACCGGGGAACCGCAGCAGCCCGTCCCCGCGCAGGGCGGCGCGCAGACCCGCCCGCTTGGCGCTCGGCGTCGTCGTCGAGTTCAGCACGGCAGCTCCTCAGAAGAGTCCGGTCGGCGGTGGTGCGGTCTCGAGCAGCCCGGGCGCCGCGACGATCCCCAGTCCCCGCACGCCCGCGGCGTCCAGCTCCGGCAGCCGCCGGGCCAGGTCGGTGAACCGCCGGACCTCCCCGGCGGTCAGGACGCCGTCGGCGAGGGTCGCGAACTTGGCCTCGTACTGCACGCGGGTGAAGGGGTGCGCGCCCAGCGGGTGGGCGTCGGCGACGGCGATCTCATCGACCACCGCGGAACCGTCGGCCAGGGTGGCGACGACGCGGGCGCCGAACGCCTTCTGCGCCGGGTCGGTGGCGTGGTAGCGCGCCGTCCACGCCGGGTCCTCCACGGTGGAGACCTTGCGCCACAGCGCGACGGTGTCGGGCCGACGGGCGCGCTCGGGGGCGTAGGAGTCGACGTGGTGCCAGCCGCCGTCCTGCAGCGCGACGGCGAAGACGTACGGCACGGAGTGGTCGAGGGTCTCCCGGCTGGCGCCGGGGTCGTACTTCTGCGGGTCGCCGGAACCGGAACCGATGACGACGTGGGTGTGGTGGGAGGTGTGCAGGACGATCGAGGTCACGTTCGCGGGGTCGCGCAGTTCCGGGTGCTCGCGGTGCAGGCGGCGGGCGAGGTCGATGAGCGCCTGCGCCTGGTACTCGGCGGAGTGCTCCTTGGTGTAGGTGTCCAGGATCGCGCGGCGGGGTTCGCCGGGTTCCGGCAGCGGGACCCGGTAGACGGCGTCCGGGCCGTCGAGCAGCCAGGCGACCACCCCGTCCTCGCCCTCCCAGACCGGTGCCGGGCTGGTCTGCCCGCGCACCGCCCGGTCCACGGCCTCGACGGCGACCTTGCCGGCGAAGGCGGGGGCGTACGCCTTCCACGTCGAGATCGCGCCCTTGCGCGACTGCCGCGTCGCAGTCGTGGTGTGCAGCGCCTGGCCGATCGCCTGGTACGTCGTCTCGACGGGCAGGCGCAGCATCGCGCCGATCCCGGCCGCCACCGCCGGGCCGAGGTGGGCGACGTGGTCGATCTTGTGCGCGTGCAGGCAGATCGCCCGCACGAGGTCGACCTGCACCTCGTAGGCCGTGACGATCCCGCGCAGCAGGGCGGCGCCGTCGAGGCCGAGGTGCTGGGCGACGGCCACCAGCGCGGGGACGTTGTCGCCGGGGTGGGAGTAGTCCGCGGCCAGGAAGGTGTCGTGGAAGTCCAGCTCGCGCACGGCGACGCCGCCGGCCCAGGCCGCCCACTCCGGCGAGGTGAGCGCGTCCGTGCCGACGACGCGGGCCCCGGCCCCGCCGCGCGAGGGCGGGTGCGCCAGCGCCTGCGCGCGGGCGGCGACGACGGGCGGGCGCAGCAGCGCGGCCGCGGCCACGGCCGCGTCGTCCAGCACCCGGTTGACGACCATCCCGGCGACGTCGTCGTCGACGGGCACGTCCTCGGCGGCGAGCTCGGCCAGCTGCCAGGCGAGCTCGCCCTCGCGCGGGAAGCGCTCGTCGCTGCGGTGGACGCGGACCTCGTGCAGCCTCACGCCCCCACCTCCTCGCGCTGCGGCTGCTCGCCGACGCGGGCGCCGAAGTGGGTGCGGCTGCGGTGCAGGTGCACGTGGACGGCGTGCGCGGCGAGGTCGGCGTCCCCGGCGGCGATCGCCTCGGCGATCAGCTGGTGCTCGGCGGCGGCCGCGCGCAGCCGCGCGGGGTCGTGGCGGGCCAGCCGGCGGATGCGGACCAGGTGCGTGCGCACGGAGTCCAGCGCCTGCTGCAGCCACGGGTTGGCGACGGCGGCGTCGACGGCGGCGTCGAACTCCGCGCTCAAGGCGTAGTAGCGGTCCAGCCCGGCCTCGGAGTCCAGCAGCCGCGGGGCGGCGGCGAAGGCGAGCGCGAACCGCTCGAAGGTGCCGGCGTCGCGGCGGACGGCCGCCAGCCGGGCCGCCTTGACCTCCAGGGCCTCGCGCAGGTCGTAGAGGTGGTCCAGCCCCTCCACGTCCAGCGGGGCGACGACGAGGCCGCGCCCGGCCAGGGGGCGGGCCAGGCCCTCGGCGACGAGCCGGGCGAAGGCCTCGCGCACGGGGGTGCGGGAGACCCCCAGCCGCTGGCTCTGGTCGACCTCCGCGAGGACCGCGCCGGGGGCGAGCACCCCGTCCAGGACGTCCTCGCGCAACCGGGCGTAGGCGCGCTCGCCCGCCCGGACGTGACCGCTGCGCCGCGACTGTGCATGCACAGGCCGACTCTGGACCCGTCAGGGTGCCCCGTCAAGCACGCTGTGCATGCACAGCGGGGGTCACCGGCGCCGTCCACATGCCGACGAGGGCGTCGACGAGGCCGTCGGCGCACTCGGCCCAGCTGGCGCGCGCCGGCACGCCGCCCTCCGCCAGCACCGTCTCGCGCTGGGCGAAGACGTGGACGGTGAGCAGCCGCGCCATGTCGCCGCGCTCGGCCAGCACCTCGGGCGGCAGCTCGGGCAGGCACGCCCGGAACCCGGCGACGACGGCGCGCAGGGCCGGGGAGCGCAGCGCGTGCTCGACGACGAGGGCGTGCCGGCGCGGGTCGGTGGCCAGCTGCGCCGACAGCCGGGCGTACCAGGTGGGGTTGCCCAGGCCCTCCAGGTGCTCGGCCGTCGGGCGCACCAGGCAGCCGGCCCAGTCGCGGATCCCGGTGGACCCCTGCACCTCGGCGAGCATGCGCGCGCGGATCCGCTCCACCGGCGCGGAGTGCCGCTCGACGATCGCCGCCACGAGGTCGGCCGCGGTGCCGAAGTGGTACCCGACGGCGGCGTTGTTGCCCTGCCCCGCGGCCGCGCTGATCCGGCGGTGGGAGACGTTGTCGAGGCCGTGCTCGGCGAACAGGCGCTCGGCCGCCTCGATGATCGCCGTCCTCGTCGCTTCGCCCCGGCCCACGCCGCCCCCCTCGCTCGCCCGCTCCCCGCGCCGACCATGCTCCCGCGCCCACCGGGTCGGAGGCAGCAGCGGGGTCGGGGGCGGGGTCGGGGGCGGGGTCGGGGGCGGGGTCAGGAGCGGCAGGCGCGCCAGACGCGGTCGGCGGTCATCGGCAGCTCGCGCAGGCGCACGCCGACGGCGTCGCGGACGGCGTTGGCCAGCGCGGGGGCGACCGGGTTGTAGGGCGCCTCGCTCATCGACTTCGCCCCCAGCGGGCCGATGGTGTCGCAGGTGTCGGCGAACAGGACCTCCGTCTCGGGGACGTCGTCCAGGCGCGGGACGTAGTACTCGCGCAGCGTCGTCTCCGCGCCCGCCCCGTCGGCCCCGGCCCGCACCTGCTCGAAGAGGGCGGAACCGATGCCCTGCGCCACCCCGCCCTCGACCTGCCCGCGCAGCTGCACGGGGTTCAGGACGGTGCCCGCGTCGACGGCGTGCACCGAGCGCAGGATCCGCACCTGCCCGGAGTCCACGTCCACCGCGACCCGGAAGCCCTGGACGTCGAAGGCCACCGACCGCAGCGCCGCGTCGTCGTCGCCGTCCGCGCAGGGACCGGAGCCGGTGCGGCGCAGGCACTCGGCGTGGACGTCGGCCAGCGGGACCGACGCACCGCCGCGGCTCACCCCCTCCGGGCCGAGGACCACCTCGTGCGGCTGCGCGCCGAGCAGCTGCGCGCCGACCTCGCGCACCCGGTGGGCCAGGCGCTCGCAGGCCACCAGCAGCGCCTTGCCGGCGACGACCGAACCCGCCGAGCCGAACGCCCCGGTGTCGTGGCGGACCGCGTCGGTGTCGGACTGGCGCAACCGGATCCGCTCCGCGCTCGTGGCCAGCGCCTGGACGCCGATCTGCGTGAGGACGGTCGTCGTGCCGTTGCCGAACTCCGCGGTGCCCACCGACAGCTCCCACGTCCCGTCGGCCAGCAGGCGCGCGCGGGCGTCCGCGAAGTGCCCGCGCGGCGGGGTCGTGGCGATCATCGACAGCGCCATCCCGGTGCCCACCCGCCAGGAGGGCCCGGTCGGGGCGGGTTCCCCGCCGCGGCCGAGGGCCTCCTGCACGAGGTCCAGGCACTGGTCGAGGCCGTAGCTGCCGTAGCGCAACCCGTCGTCGCCCTCGGAACCGTCCTGCGGCAGCGAGGTGACGACGAACGGGTCGCCGGGGACGACGACGTTGCGCCGGCGCAGCTCGAACGGGTCCATCCCCAGCTCGCGGGCGAGGTCGTCCAGCGCCGACTCGATCGCGAACACCACCTGCCCCAGCCCGTAGCCGCGGAAGGCCCCCGACGGCTGGGTGTGCGTGTAGGCGGCGCGCGCGTCGACCCTCTTGTTCGGCACCCGGTAGGTCGCCACCGACTCGTGGCAGCCGTGGAACATCACCCCCGGGGAGTGGTTGCCGTAGGCGCCGGCGTCCACGAGGACGTCCACCGCCAGCGCGGTCAGCACCCCGTCCCGGCCCGCGCCCAGCCGCACCGCCACCCGGAACGGGTGCCGCGTCGGCAGCGCCGACAGCGCCTCGGCGCGGGTGGTCTCGTACTGCACGGCCCGGCCGGTGCGCAGCGTCGCCAGCGCCACGAGGTCCTCGACGAGCATCTCCTGCTTGCCGCCGAAGCCCCCGCCGACGCGGGGGGCGAGCACCCGCACCCGCTCGCGGTCCAGGCCGAGCACGCGCGCCAGCTCGTCGCGCACGAGGAAGGGCACCTGGGTGCTGCTGCGCACGACGAGGCGGCCGTCGTCGTCCAGCCAGGAGACCGCGGAGTGCGTCTCCAGCGCGACGTGCGAGACGCGCGCGGTGCGGTAGGTGCCGCCGGCGGTGAACTCCGCCCGCGCCAGCGCCTCCTCCACGTCGCCGACCTCGCCGTGCAGCTCGGCGACGAGGTTGCGCCGCGGGTCGGCGATGCGCGAGGCGGCGGCGTCCTTGTCGCCGTGCACCAGCGGCGCACCGGGTTCCAGCGCGGCCTCGGCGTCGAGCACCGCGGGCAGCTGCTGGAACTCCACGGCGACCAGCTCCAGCGCCCGCTCGGCCAGCGCGCGGGTCTCGGCGACGGCCACCGCCACCCGCTGGCCGCGGTGGCGCACCACGGGGTCCAGCACCAGCGTGTCGTCGGGGTCGTCGAGGCGGTTCTCGTGGCGGCCGGTGGAGAACAGCACGCGGGGGACGTCCTCGTGGGTGAGGACGAGGTGCACACCGGGCAGGGCCCGCGCCGCGGCCGCGTCGACCGCCGTGATCCGCGCGTGCGCGTGCGGGCTGCGCAGGACGGCCAGGTGCAGCGGGGCGGTCGGCGGCACCGCGCCGCCGGAGGGGTCGCCGGTGAGGTCGAGCGCGTACGGCTCGGCGCCGGTGACCACGCGCCGCGCCGCCGGGGCGGCCACCCGCTCCCCCACCGCGCCGCTGCCGGGCAGGGGTTCCACCGCGTCGGCGGTGACGGCGTCCCGGATCGAGCGGTAGCCGGTGCAGCGGCACAGGTTCCCCTTGAGGTGCTCGCCCAGGTCCGCGCGCTGGTCGTCGTCGAGGGTGGAGGCGGTGACGACCATCCCGGCGGTGCAGAAACCGCACTGGAAGCCCGCGGCGTCGACGAACCGCTGCTGCAGCGGGCTGAGCCGCTCCGGGGTCCCCAGCCCCGCGACGGTGGTGATCTCGCGGTCGGCGGCGCGCAGCGCCGGGTACAGGCAGGAGTGCACCGGGGAGCCCTCGACGAGGACGGTGCAGGCGCCGCAGTCGCCGGAGTCGCAGCCCTTCTTGACCTCCACGTGCGAGGCCTCGCGCAGCAGGGTGCGCAGGCACTGCCCGGCCCGGGGCTCCACCTCGCGGGCGGTGCCGTTGACGACCAGCTTCACGACAGCTCCTCCACGACCTCGGCGGCGAACCGCAGGGTGCCCGCGCGGCGCCAGTCGAGGTCGCCGTGCACGTCCTCGAACCAGCCGGGCCCGTCCTCGACGGCCGCCTCCAGCTGCGCGACCAGCTCGGCGGCGGCCGGCACCGCGGCGTGCCGCAGCACCAGCGGCCGCGGGGTGGAGGCGGTGACGGTGAGCGTGAAGCCCCCGTCCTCGTCGCGGCGGCCGACGACGAGGGCGGCCGAGCGCCCCAGCCGGGCCCGCGACAGGCGCCGGAACGCCGTCGTCGCCCGCAGCGCCCGCACCGGCAGCCGCACCGCGCGCAGCACCTCCCCCGGCGCGAGGGCGGTGCGGCCGTCGCCGGTGACGAGCTCGGCGACCGGCACCCGGCGCACCCCGCCCCCCTGCGGCCACAGCTCCGCGACGCCGTCGAGGGCGCTGGTCAGCGACGTCATCGCCCCGGCCGGCAGCGCCGTGCAGACGTTGCCGCCCACGGTGGCGACCGCGCGGACCTTGAAGGAGGCCAGCAGCGCGCGCGTGCACTGGCGGAACAGCGGCCGCGCCGCCCAGTCCGCTGCGAACGGCACGTCGGCGAGCGCGCCGATCGGGCACGTCGCGGCGATCCGCAGGCCCTGCTCGTCCACTTCGAACGGCTCCCACCCGAGCGCGGTGAGGTCGACGAGGGTGCGCAGGTGCGGCTGCGGCACCGAGAACAGCCAGGTGCCGCCGGCCAGGAGCGCGGTGTCGCCGGCGCCGCGGTGGGCACCGGCGAGGGCCGCGCGGTCGCGGACGGGGAGGATGGTCTCGACCGTGGTCAGGTCCACGGCGTCCCCCCGGCCTGCGAGGAGGTCCTGTGCGGGTGTCCGACCTCGCGCGCGCGGGGCTGGGGCTGCGGCTGCTCACCGCGCCCGACCGCGCGCTGGACCGCCCGGTGACGGGCACCACGACCATCGACCTGCGCGAGCCGGGCCGCTACGTGGCCGTCGGGCACCTGGTGCTCACCGGTCTGGCGTGGCGGCGCGGGGCGGCCGACAGCGAGGCGTTCGTCGCCTCGGTGGACGCCGCGGGCGGCTGCGCCCTCGCCGTCGGCGAGGGGCTGCTGGGGCGGGTGCCCGACGACGTCGTGCGGGCCGCGCGGCGCCTCGGGCTGCCGGTGTTCGCGGTGCCCGCGGACGTCGCCTTCCACCGCGTCAGCGCGCACGTGGACGCCGCACTGGGCGCTGGCGGCGACGTCGCGCAGCGGCTGCTGGCCGGGGCGGCGGCCGGCCGGCCGCTGCCGGAGCTGGCCGACGGCCTGGGCGGGGTGCGGGTGCTCTCGCCGACCGGCCGGGTGCTGGCCGGGCCGCGGCTGGAGGAGGACGAGCTGGACGCGCTGTTCGCCACCGGCGCCCCGGGCCGCCGGGTGGGGCCCGGACCGGACGGCTGGTGGCTGGTGCCGGGCGCGGACCCGGCCGAGGCGCTGCTGACGGCCTTCGCGGGGATCGTCGCCCTGCACCGGCAGGTGCCGCAGCCGGTCGCCGCACCCGCCGGCGAGGTCGTCGCCGTCGCGGTGGACGACCCGGCGCTGCTGGGGCTGGTCGCCGACGCGGTGGGCGACCTCCCGCACGAGGTCGTCCACGAGGCCGGCCGGGAACCCGCCGGCGGGGGCGGGGCGGCGCACGTGCTCGCGCAGGCCGCCGCGCTGGAGGTCCTGGAGCACCGGTTGCGGCGCACCGCGGCCGTCCTGGACGGGCGCCGGCTCGTGGTGGGCGTCAGCCGGCCCGGCGGGGACCGCGACGACGCGCTGGCGGGCGCCCGGCGCGCGCTGCGCACCGCCCGCGCCCTCGACGGGCCCGTCGTCGTCGAGCACGACCGCGACACCGGCGACGTGCTGGACCTGCTGCGCGCGGTGCCGCTGCCGCAGCGCCGCGAGTTCGCCCGCGGGGTGCTCGCCGGGGTGCTGGAGGACGAGGAGCTGCTGACGACGCTGCGCACCCACCTGGCGGGCGGCTCCTCGCCCACGCGCACCGCGAGCGCGCTGCACGTGCACCAGAACACCGTGCGCTACCGGCTGTCCAGGGTGGAGGCGCTGCTGGGCCGGGACCTGCGCGACGTCGACGACCTGGTCGACCTGCGGGTCGCGCTGCGGCTGCTCGACGGCTGAGCGCGGTGCGGCGGGCAGGTCAGTAGTCGACACGGCCCACGCTCGCCAGCCAGGCGTCGAAGGGCGCCGGGGACCCCTCGTCGCGCTGCTGCTCCACGCGCAGCGCCCACTGCGAGCGCGGGGTGTCGAACAGCTCGTAGAACGTGCGGTCGTCGAAACCCCCGCGGGCGGCGTCGTCGCGGTCCGCCGCGTAGACGACGCGCTCCACCCGCGCCCACAGCGCCGACGCCATGCACATCGGGCAGGGTTCGCAGCTGGAGTACAGCGTCGCCCCCGCCAGGCTGAAGGTCCCCAGCGCCCGGCAGGCGGCGCGGATCGCCTGCACCTCCGCGTGCGCCGTCGGGTCGTTGTCGCGGGTCACCCGGTTCTGCCCGGTCGCCAGCACCGCGCCGTCGCGCACGAGCACCGCGCCGAACGGGCCGCCGCCGTCGGCGACGTTGCGGGTGGCGAGCCCGACGGCCCGGTCCAGGAACAGCGCGTCCTGCGCGGAACCGGTCACCGCTGCCACGCCAGCGGTGCCGCCGGGACGTCGTCGCGGGCGACGACGGCCTGGATGAGCCCGTACGGGCGGTCGTCGGCGTGGAAGACCTCACCGGCGTTCTCCACCCCGAACCGGGCGGTGTCGTAGAGGAAGTGGTGCTTGTTCGGCGCGGCCAGCCGCACCTCCACGACACCGGGCACCGCCTCGACCGCGGCCTTGCCCATGTGCCACAGCGTCTGCTGCAGGGCCAGGGAGTGCAGCGTCGCGAACTGCGCGATGAACGCGGCCCGCACCGCGTCGTAGGCGGCGTCGACGTCGAAGCCGTCGGACAGGCAGGTCTCGTCGTAGCGCCACTGCGCCACCAGCGAGGTCGCCATCACGCGGTCCCCGGTGGGTTCCAGCGTCGTGTACCCGTCGACGAGGAAGTCCCTGAACTCCGAGCCCGTCGACTTCAGCAGGGTGAGGTCCTTCAGCCCCGCCACCACGTGCACCTGCTGCTGCGCGCCCGTCCCGTCGACCGTCACGGCAGCCGTGCGGACCTCGCCGCCGGAACGGGTCCAGGTGTGGTCGTGCTCGGCGCCGTCGACGACGGCCCGCGTCCACAGGTGGGAGTCGACGTCGATGCGCGCGCAGGACACCGGTTCCACGTCGTCGACGAAGTGGCGCGCGAGGTCGAGGGCGTACCCCTCGACGGTGGCGATCCCCTTCTCCTTGGCGTAGGAGTAGATGGTGTTCTTCTGCGTGTCCGTGGGCAGGACCTTCGACTGGTCGCCCGCGAGGTAGGCGTCGGCGAAGTCGCCGCGCAGCGTCGAGGTGACGTTGAGGTCGAAGATCTCGTGCCGCGCGGCATCGCGCTGGAACCGCACCACGCGGTTCTCGGCCTTCCCGTACTGGTGGCCCGCCAGGACGATCGCCACGGCTCTCAGCTCCCTCGGTAGGTCGAGTAGGCGAACGGGGACAGCAGCAGGGGGACGTGCAGGTGCGCCGGGCCCCCGGACCCGGCGGGCGCGACGGTGAAGGCCACGACGACCTCCGGGTAGAACGCCTCCCGGCCGGCGGCGGTGAACCACTCGCCCGTGGCGAACAGCAACCGGTAGGTGCCCGGCGGCAGGTCCTCGGCGAGGCGGGCACGGCCGTCGCCGTCGGTGGCGGCGGTGGCGACGGCGGTCCCCGCGGAGTCCGCGAGCACCAGCGCCAGACCGGCCGCCGGAACCCCCGCGACGGCGTCCAGGACGTGGGTGGACAGGCTCGTCACGCCGCCTCCCCCGCCAGCGCGCGCAGCAGCCGCAACCGGGTGATGGCGGCCAGTTCGCGGCGCAGCACGGCGCGCTCGGCGGCGGGGTCGTTGCCCAGCCGGGAACGCAGCACGCCCAGCAGCTCGTCGGCGCTGCGGCCGGACGCGCACACCAGGTACACGTGCCCGAACCGCGCCTCGTACTCCCGGTTCCCCTCGGCCAGGGCGGCCAGGACCGCCTCGTCGGCGGCCAGCGCGGCGGACTGCTCGCGGCGGGAGTCGGCGCTCGCGGAGCGCTCGCCGATGCGCGGGTGCGCGGCCAGCGCGGTGTCGACGTCGTCCTCGGAGGTGGCCGCCAGTTCCTGCTCGGCCGCGGCGAGCAGCGCCTCGCCGGTGCCGAAGGGGCGCCGGGCCGCCACGCGGGCCGCCCACGCGGGGGCGTCGCAGCAGGAGCGCAGCAGCCGCTCGAACCGCTCGTCGTCCATCGCGTCCAGTTCCACGGGCGCTCCCCTCTCGTCCCGGCCAGTCTGGCCGGGGGCCGGCGCGGTGCGCAGCCACCGAACCTCCGAACGTCGGCGGCCCGGGCGGCGGGTGCGTTGGCGGAACCTCCAGCGCACCCGCCGCCGGGGCCCGCCGCGGAAACGCCGCCGAAACGCGGCGGGTCCGCCGGTGCGCGCGGTGGGAGCGCGGGTCCGCGTGGTGGGATCGCGGGGTGCGCGCGGTAGGGATCGTCCTGGCGGCCGGCGAGGGCCGGCGGATGGGTGCGCCCAAGGCGCTGCTGCGCCGCCCCGACGGCACGGGCTGGGCCGCGCACGCGGCCGCCGTCGCACGCGCCGGCGGCTGCGCCGACGTGCTCGTGACGCTCGGCCCGCGGGCCGGGCAGGTGCGCCCCGGCCTGCCGGGCGGGGTGGTGGCCCTCGACGTGCCGGACTGGCGCACCGGCCGGGCGGCGGGCCTGGCGCGCGCGCTGCGGCACCCGCTCGCGGCGGACGCCGACGCCGTCCTCGTCACCCTCGTCGACCTGCCGGACGTGGGCGCCGGGGACGTGCGGGCGGTGCTGGCCGCCGGCGCCGCCGGCGGACCGGGTGCGCTGGTGCGCGCCGTCCACGACGGCCGCGGCGGGCACCCGGTGCTCGTCGGCCGCGCGCACCTGCCGCGCGCCCTGGAGCTGGCCGGCGCCGGCCGCGGGTTGCGGGAGCTGCTGGCGGGCCCGGGGGTGCGCACCGTCGAGGTCGCCGGAGCCGTGCGCGACGCCGACGTCCCCGCCGACCTGCCTCCCGGCACGCTCCTGCCGCCGCCCGTCCCCGGTCGGTGATCGTCCTCCAGGCGCGGGCGCCTGGAGGGAGATCACGAACCGGGGGCGCGGGCCAGCCGGTCGCGGCCGGCGCGCTTGGCGGCGTACAGGGCCGAGTCGGCGCTGGCGTAGAGGTCGCGCGCGGCCCGGGCGTCGCCCGGCACCGCCGCCAGCCCGGCGCTGATCGAGAGCGGCACCAGCTGCCCGCCGGGCAGCACGAGCGGCGCCTCGCGGACGGCCTCGACGAAGCGCTCGGCCCGCTGCACGGCGACCGCGGGCGGGCAGTCGGGCATGAGCACGGCCAGCTCGTCACCGCCCATGCGCGCCACCACGTCGCGCTCGCGGCAGTGGGCGGCGAGCAGCCCGGCGACGTGGGCGAGGGCGGCGTCCCCGCCGAGGTGGCCGTAGGTGTCGTTGACGCACTTGAAGCGGTCGATGTCGACGACGACGAGCGCGGCCGGCGAGCCGGCGGTGGCCACCCGCTCGGTGGCGGCGTCGAGGACGCGGCGGGTGACCAGCCCGGTGAGGGGGTCGGTGCGCGCCTGCCGGCGCAGCTGCTCCACGAGGCGGTCCTGCTTCCACGCGCCGCGCGCCAGGGTGCCGGCCACGAGCACCAGCAGCGTGGTCGTGTAGGCGAAGGTCGTCACGGCCTCCTCGCGCGGCAGCAGCGTCCCCGCCACGACGGCGTCCGCGGCGATGGTCGCGGCGGTCACGACGACCGTGCCGCCCGCGCGCAGCTGGCTGGCGGCCCAGATGACGGGCACCGTGAAGAACACCCGACCGGTCAGCCCGGCGTCGCGGGAGACCAGGTCCAGCCACAGCACGGTGGCGGTCCCGCTGAGGGGGGCCAGCACCACCAGCGGGGCGGTGACGACGACGGGCAGCAGGAGCAGCGCCGCGGACAGGGCGAGGAGGGAGCCGGTGGCGACCAGCTCCGGCCAGCGCAGCTCACCGGTGGCGAACCAGGTGGAGCCGACGCACGTCACGGACGTCGCCAGCAGCGCCACCGCGGCCCACGCGCGGGCCGAGCGCGGGTTGCGGGCCCCGAGCGAGGCCAGCGCGGAGCGCCACCAGGGGGTTCGCGGAGGGGGGCGCACACTCGGTCATCGGGTGGCGGGAGGAGGACCTCGAGCGGGCGGAAGGGTGACGCTGCACGCCGAGGCGCGGCGAGGCGCGGCCGGAACGCCCGCGGCCGGCGGGCGGGCCGGCGCGGGGTCAGCGCAGGTGGCCGGTGCTCACCGAGCGCAGGTGGCCGGTGCTCACCGAGCGCAGGTGGCCGTCGGCCGTCACGGTGACGGTCTTGGCGGTGCTCTTCGCGGTGGTGCTCGTCCCGGTCTTCGCGGCCGAGGCGGCCGAGGCGGCCGGGGCGAGGGAGGCGCCGCCCGCGAGCAGGGCGCCGGCGACGAGGGCGGCGGCGGCGAAGCGAGGCATGGACACGGCGTTGCTCCTGTGCGTCAACGGATGTCGAGACCCGGCGTCACCGACACCCCAGGCATCGGCGCCGTCCGGGCCACCCTTGAGCACCGAGCGGGTGCACCGCCGCACGCCGCGTCGACCGCACCACCCGGGAGGTCACCCGGGAGGGCTCACCCCGGGGCGTCAGCCGGGGCGTCGAACACCAGCCGCATCTCCACCTCGGAGCGCGCCGGGTCGAGGGCGTAGGGCACCCGCGCACCCGTGTCGCGGAAGCCGCGGCGCTCGTAGAAGGCCCGCGCCCGGGCGTTGTCCTCGTGCACGTGCAGGCGGACGCCGTCCGCACCGCGGGCCTGCGCCCAGTCCAGCACGGCGGTCAGCAGCCGGTCCGCCGTCCCCGCGCCCCGCTGGGAGGCGTCGACGAAGACGGAGACGAGGAAGACCCCGCGCTCGGGGTCGGTGAAGGCGCCCATCGTGCCGACCCAGCGCCCGCTCGCCTCCTCGACGGCGACCACCGTCGTGCTGCCCGGCAGCGTCGTGCGCCGGGCGCGGGCGCGCCACTCGGCCTCGTCGTGGGCGCGGGCCCGCTCCAGGGTCTCCATGAACGCGATCGGGGTGTCGGCGAGCATCCGCAGCCTCAGCTCCCGGACGCGCTCCCAGTCGTCCTCGGACACCGTGCGCAGCACCACTCCCACCCCGGCAGCCTAGAGGTGGCGATCACCGGTACCGCGTGCCACTCTCGCGGTGTTTCCTCGACGCGGAGGGCGGAGCGGTGGACACCTCGACACCAGTGGCGGCACAGGCGGATCAGCTCCAGGTCACGGAGGGCGGACGGCCCCTGGAGGTGGTGCGCGGCACCCGGGCGGCGGACCTCGACCTGCGGCGGACCGTGCTGTGGTGGAGGGGCTTCGAGGACCAGGTGGTCTCCCGGCAGCAGGAGCTGCACGGCATCGGGGCGGACGTGGTGCTCGCCGCGCAGGCCGCCGACACCGCGCTGCAGGAGTCCCCGCCGCGGCTGGCGGGCGAGGTCTTCGGCGCGGTCGCCGAGGGGTTCTCGACGGTGCCCGGCGAGGTGCCCCGGCTGCTGGTCCCCTGGTTCGGCGAGCTGGCCCGCTCGATCGGGCGCGAGGTGAGCACCCGCGCGCTCGCCGACGCGGCGGGGGCGGGCGTCACCGCGGTGCAGCGCGCCGGCGCGCCCCCGGCGGGGACGCCCTCGCTGCTGGACGCGCTGGTCCCGGCCGCCGAGGCGCTGGTGGGTGCGGAGGCGGCGGGCGTCCCGGCCGTCGCGGCCCTGCACGCGGCCTACCGCGCGGCGGCGGACGGCACCCGGCGCACCGTCGACGGCGGGGCGGTGGACCCCGGAGCGCTCCTGGTCGCCTGGTTCTTCGAGCGGGGGACGGTGGTCTGACCCCGCCCGGGGGCGGCCCGAAGGTACTTGCACTTTGAAGGACTCGCGTGTACGTTCGACGAGTCAGTTGAAGCTGCAAACATCTTCGGAGGTCACGATGGGCTGGTTCGGCAGGAACAAGGACGTCAGCGGCACCACGGCGCTCGCCCCGGCCGCGGCGGGCCCGCTGCCCGCCGTCCCCGGCTACCTGGCCGGCAGCTGGACGATCGACGCCTCGCACTCGGAGGTGTCCTTCACCGTGCGGCACATGGCCGTCAGCAAGGTCCGCGGCCGCCTGGGCAGCGTCTCGGGCGAGATCGTCACCGCCGAGGACCCCGCGAACTCCAAGGTGCTCGCCGAGGTCGACGTCACCTCCATCACGACCTTCAACGAGCAGCGCGACGCCCACGTCAAGAGCGGCGACTTCTTCGAGGTCGAGACCCACCCCACCGCGCGGTTCACCTCCACCGCGCTGCGCCACGACGGCGAGGACTTCCTCCTCGAGGGCGACCTCACCCTCAAGGGCGTCACCCGCCCCGTCACCCTGGCCCTGGAGGTCTCCGGCTTCGGCCCCGACGCCTACGGCGGCACCCGCGTCGGCTTCTCGGCCAAGGGCCAGATCAACCGCCGCGACTTCGGCGTCGAGTTCGACGCCCGCCTGGACAACGGCGGCCTCGTCGTCTCCGACAAGGTCGACCTCGAGCTCGACATCGAGGCCGTCCTCAACGCCTGAGGCGCCCCAGCACCGTCGCGAGCATCGGTCCGCGCGGGGAGCTCGCCATGAGGGCGAGGTCCGCCGCCGGGCCGCTCGCGCCGTCCAGGAAACCCAGCACCCGCTGCACGGGGTTGCGCCGGAACAGCTCCACGAAGAAGCGCGCGCCGTCGATGCGGCCCGTGGCCAGCGCCTCCAGGACCAGCGAGTCCATGAGCAGGTGGCGGCGGCCGTGGGCGGGCGGCAGCACCAGCGGACCGCCCCGCACCGCCTGCGCGGCCAGCGCGTCCGCCTGCCGCTGCAGGGCGCTGAACGCGTACCCCGTCGACGGGCGCACCGACCCGGAGGCCGCGCCCCAGCGCAGCACCCCCGCCCGCGGGTCCGGCGGGAAGCGCGCGTCCGTCATCGGGATGACGCCGCGCTCCTCGGCGAGCACCTCGTGCGCGCCGATCCCGCTGCGCCGCAGGTACTCCTCCAGCCGCTCGGCGTACCGCTCCGGGGTCAGCAGCCGCGCGGAGAACTCCGTGTACTCCACCAGCGCCTCGGTCGGCGACGTCGGCAGCACGTACCCGAACGCGACCCCGCCCGCCGGTTGCGGGGTGCGGAAGTCCATGAGCGTCGCCGTCCGGGCGTCGAACACCGGCTGCTCCGCGCGGATCCGCCGGCCCAGGAAGTGCTGCAGCAGCAGCGTCCGCCCGCTCGCCGGGACCGGCACCGGGCGCGTGTCGACGACCTGCGCGCCGGTGCGCCGCGCCAGCGCCGCCGCGTCCTCGACGACGACCTCGTGCACCGGCACGCCCGCGCGCTCCAGGCGCTCGCGCACCGCCTCCTCCACGTCGACCGAGCGCAGCATCCGGTAGCGCCAGCCCCCCAGGTCGGCCAGGACCACCTGCCCGTCCGCGCCGACCACGCGCACCCGCGACCAGCGCGCGACCACCAGCGGCCCGAACGGCCCGGGGCCACCGGGCGGTCCCCACGTGCACCAGGTGCGCTCCTGGGTGCGCTGCGCCGCACCGCGCGGGGCCTCGAACACCTCCAGCGCGACCTCCGTGCCGGCCAGCCGCCAGGCCAGGCTGCCGCCCGCCGCGCCGAGCCCGACGATCGCGATCGGCCGGGTCCGGCGCGGGCCCCTAGGGTTCGGCACGGCAGGTTTCCGCTCGGGAAGGGGACGACGTGAAGCTCATCACCGGGTTCAAGGACTTCATCCTCCGGGGCAACGTCATCGACCTGGCCGTGGCCGTGGTCATCGGCGCGGCGTTCACGGGGATCATCACGTCCATCGTGGACAACCTCATCACCCCGCTCATCGCGGCGATCGGCGGGGCGCCCGACACCGACAACCTGTGGATCGTCACGCTCAACAACGCCGAGTTCCGCTTCGGCGCGATCCTCGGCGCCGTCGTCAACTTCCTCATCGTCGCCGCGGTCGTCTACTTCGTCATCATCACGCCGGTGAACCGCCTGCTGGCGCTGCGCAAGCGCGGCGAGGTCGCGAGCCGCAGGCGCCCGCCGAGGACGTGCTGCTGCTCACCGAGATCCGCGACCTGCTGGCCCAGCGCTCCGGCGGGACGACGCCCACGCTGGAGCGCCGCGACGGCTGAGGCCGGTCAGCCGTCGGTGTCGCGCTCGGCGCCGGCGGCGTCCTCGGGGTTGATCTCCACGCCGGCGATCGGGTTCCCCGCGCCGGTGCCGTCGGCGGCCTCGTCGGCCAGGCCGAACGTGTCGCCGGCCGCCGGGGCGGGGCTGGGGACCGGGCCCCCGTCGGAGGCGCGGGCGTTCTCGCGGCTGCCGGACTCCTGGACGCGGCGGACCTCGGCGTTGTCGCGCGGGTCGACGACGCCGCCCTCGGCGCTGGTGGGTTCGGTGCTCACGCAGCCCACCTCACACCTCGCGGGCCTCCTGCGCCACCCCACCGCCCGCCGGCCCACCCACCGGCCCACCCGCGGGCCCGCCCGGCAGCCCGCCCGTGGCCAGCTCCAGCCAGCGCTGCACCTGCCCGGGCGGCATCGGGCGGGCGTGCAGGTAGCCCTGCGACTCGTCGACGTCGAGGCGGCCCAGGACGTCGCGGGTCGCGGCGTCCTCCACGCCCTCGGCCACCACCCGCAGGCCCAGCCGGTGCGCGAGCGCCACGGTGGCCTCCACGATCTGCGCGGTGCGCGGCTCGTGCAGCACCCGCACGGTGAACGCGCGGTCCAGCTTCAGCTCCGTGGCCGGCAGGTCCGTCAGGTACGCCAGCGAGGAGTACCCCGTCCCGTAGTCGTCGATGCTCAGCTGCACCCCCCGCCGAGTCAGCCCGCGCGTGACCTCCAGCGCCAGGTCGGGATCGGCCATGAGGGTCGTCTCGGTGACCTCCAGCACCAGCCTGCCGGGGGCCAGGCCGCTGCGGGCGAGCACGTCGTCGACGATGCGCAGCAGGTCCGGGTGCGCCAGCGTCGAGGCCGACAGGTTCACCGACACCCGCAGCGGCAGGCCGCCGTGCGCCCACAGCGCCGCGTCCGCGGTCGCCCGGTGCAGCAGGTGCACGGTCAGCTCGTCCATGAGGCCCTGCTCCTCGGCGAGCTCGAGGAAGGTCACCGGCGGCAGCAGGCCCCGCACCGGGTGCTCCCAGCGCACCAGCGCCTCCACCCCCACCACGCGGCCCGTGAGCACGTCCACCTGCGGCTGGTAGTGCACGACGAGCTCGCGGCGCAGCCGCTGCTCACCGGCGCCCACGAGCGCCTTGAGGTCGGCGGCCAGCGCGGCGCGGTCGCGGGAGCGGGCGTCGACGTCGGAGTCGTAGACGCCGACCCCGCCCCCGGCCGTCTTCGCCGCGTACATGGCGGTGTCGGCCTGGCGCAGCAGCCGGTCGGGGTCGACGGCCCCCGCCGGCAGCGAGCGCACGCCGATGCTCAGCCCGATGTCGACGTGCCGCACGACGGCCTCGTGCACCTCGCGGCCCACGGCGGTGGCGCCCTCGTCGTCGCAGCCGGGCAGCAGCACCGCGAACTCGTCACCGCCCAGCCGGGCGAACACCGCGTCCGCGGGCAGCGCGCGGGCGGCCGCCGCCACCACGCGGCGCAGCAGGGCGTCGCCCGCGTGGTGGCCCTGGCGGTCGTTGACCTCCTTGAAGCGGTCGATGTCGATGAGCAGCAGCCCGGTGGTGCGCCGCTGCCGGGTCGCCGCGACGAGGTGCTGCAGCAGCGCCCGGCGGTTGGCCAGCCCGGTGAGCTCGTCGGTCAGCGCCTCCCGGCGCGAGACCGCCAGCTGCGCCAGCTCGCGCAGCAGGTGCACCACGCGCACGCTCACCCCCAGCGTCGCCGCGAGGGCGTACGCCGTCGGTCCCCACCCGTCGCGGGGCACGGCGGTGGCCGCCAGGACGCCCACCGCCAGCGCCAGCACGACGAAGGAGCCGACGGCCGGCGCCTGGCTGGAGGCCGGCACCGCCGCCGACCGCACCGGCCGGACCGAGCAGGCCGCCACGACGAGCGCGGCCAGCGTCCACGCCGCCTGCAGCCGCACGCCGTCCGAGGCGCCGCCGCGCAGGCAGACCGACACCACCAGCAGCGCCGCCAGCGAGCACTGCACCGCCCACGCGCGGCGGTCGCGGGCCAGCCCGCCGATGGCGGCGACGGTGGCGGCCGTGCCCAGCAGCAGCACGAGGGCACCGACGTCCAGCAGCCACAGCTGCTCGCGCCAGTCCGGCCAGGGCGCGGGCAGGAAGCCGCTCCGGCGCTGCAGCAGCACCCCGGCCGCGGTGATGGCCAGGACGGCGCTGACGCCGTTGAGCCAGTCCCCGGGGTCGGAGACGTAGGTGCGGAAGCGGTTCCAGCGCACCAGGCCCTGGTAGGCCAGGGGTGCGGCGGCCAGCGCGGCCACCGCCGGCGGCACCGCCGAGGACGACCCCGTCACCAGCGCGGCCAGCGGGGCCAGGCCCAGCACCGCGACCGCCGCGGCCCACCACCGCCACACCCCGTCGTCGCCGCCGCGGCGCAGCGCACCGGCCACGACGGCGACCGCCACCAGGTGGGCGAGCAGCAGCAGCACCGGCGCGGCCCCCCGCGCCGCGGGCAGCAGCGCGGCCCCGGCGAGCAGCGTCCCTGCGGCGACGGCTGCCTCGCGCCGTCGCGGCGCGGCCGGGGAGAGGGTCACCCCGGGGAGGTCGGCGGCGCCGGCGCGGCGCTGGATCCCCCGATCGGGTCGTCCAGCAGGCGCGTCACGCGCAGCCCGCGCACCCGGTTCAGCGCCGCCGCGACCTCGTGGCGGCGCGGCACCGCCACGTCCGCCTCCGCCCCGCCCAGCCAGCCCGTCACGGCGCCGGCCAGGTCCGCCTCCAGCAGGTCCAGCACCCGCGCCAGCGCGCGGCGGCCGTCGAGGTGGCCGGCGGCGACCGCGTGGGCCAGGGCGTGCCCGGCCCCGGCGACCTGTCCGGCGTCGGTGAACTGGCGCACCGCCCGCACGTCGACCTCGTGCTCGCCCAGGCGCAGCGCGTCCGTGCCGAGGGCCGCGACGCGCCGGCGCCCCCGCGCGTGCGCGTCCACGCCGACCGGGTCCGGCACGCGGTCCCGCACGGGCGGGAAGCGGCCCGCCTCCGCGACGCGCCCGCTCGGGCGGCGCGCCACCTCCCGGGCCCGCTCGCTGACGTCGCTGCAGCGGAAGGACTCCATCAGCAGGACCCGGTCGGCGACGTCGAGGAAGTCGCCGCTGGCCCCCACGACGAGCACCGTGGAGACGCCGTGGTCCTCGGCCAGCGGGCGCACGAGGTCCACGAACGGGTTGAGCGGCTCGGACGCCTTGGCCACCAGCTGCTGCATCCGCGCGTCGCGGACCATGAGGTTCGTCGCCGCGGTGTCCTCGTCCAGGAGCAGCAGCCGGCTGCCCGCCTCCAGCGCCTCCACGGTCGCCGCCGCCTGGGAGGTGGAGCCGGAGGCGTCCGCGGTGGTGAACGCGCGCGGGTCCAGCCCGCCGGGCAGCCCCGTGACGAACGCGCCGACGTCGACGCCGGTGACGGCCCGGCCGTCCTCGGCGCGCACGGCCGCGGCGTCGGCGCGGGTGACGACCAGCTCGCGGCCGTCGCCGGGGACGTGGTCGTGCACCCCGGCCTCCAGGGCGCGCAGCAGCGTGGACTTGCCGTGGAAGCCGCCGCCGACGACCACCGTCACCCCCGTCGGCACGCCCATCCCCGTCGTCGGCCCGCGGTGCGGCAGCTCCACGGTGGTGCGCAGCGAGGGCGGGGAGGAGAACGGCACCGCGTCCAGGGCGGGGCGGTCGTCGACGCCGCTGCGCCGCGGGAGCACCGCGCCGTCGGCGACGAAGGCGACCAGACCGAGCCCGGGCAGCCGGCGGCGCAGGGCGTCGGCGTCCTCGACGGCGTCGGCGAACGCCCGCGCTGCGTCGAGGTCGCAGCCCAGCACCCGCTCGCGCAGCAGCCGCGGCAGCCTCGCGGTCAGGTCCTCGGCGGCGCGCCGGCCGTCCAGGCGCCGGCGCGGACCGGGCAGCGGGTAGCCGAGGCGCAGCACGAGCGAGCCGTCGGCGGACACCTCGCAGCTGCTGCGCTGCAGCACCTCCTGCCCGCCCGCGTCGATCCGGAACGGGCCGGCCGCGGCGGCCGCGGCGCGGGCCAGGAAGCCCGCCACCGCCCGGCGGCGGACCGCGCCGTCCAGGCCGAGGGCGGCGAAGGGGGTGCCCGTGCAGCGCACCTCCCAGCGCGCGGGCGGCGCGAACGGGTCGGCCTGCGGCTGCCGCAGCAGCACCTCGCAGCGGCCGGCGGGGTCGTCGAGCAGGGGCCAGGGGCGCCCCGACAGGGAGCGGTGGCGGGCGTAGGGGGCGCCGTCGAGGTCCTCCAGCGCCCGCCGCAGCCCGGACGCACCCGCTCGCGCGCTCAGGCGAGGACCTCCGCCAGCGAGCGCGCGGGGTGCCCGGTGAGGTCGGGGACGGTGCTGCTGACGACGTCCAGCTCACCGCTCGCGATGGCCGTGTAGGTGCTCACCCAGCCGTCGAGCACCCAGCGCGGCTCCCCGGAGGGGGCCCGCGAGGCGTAGGCCTCCTCGACGCCCTCCTCCACGTAGCGCACCTGCTCGCCGCGCACGGCGGACAGCTGCTCGGCGACCTCGGCCAGCGTCAGCGCCCGCGGACCGGTGACGTCGTAGGTGCGCCCGGAGTGCGCCTCGTCCAGCAGCGCCGCGACGGCGACCTCGGCGACGTCGGCGCGGGCCACCGGTGCGAGCCGCCCGCTGCCCGCGGGGCCGCGCAGCGCGCCGTCGACGACGAAGTCGGGGAGGACGTCGGCGTAGAAGGAGTTGCGCAGGAACGTCGTCTCCATCCGCGAGGCGGTGAGCAGCTCCTCGGTGGCGGCGTGGTCGCGGCCGAAGGTGAACGTGCAGTCCGGGGCGGCGGCCAGGAAGGACGTGTAGACGACGCGCCGCACGCCCGCGGCCGCGGCGGCCTCCACGACCGAGCGGTGCTGCGAGCGTCGGTCGGCGTGCTCGGCGGCGGAGACGAGCAGCAGCACGTCCACGCCGTCGAAGGCGTGCCGCAGCGCCCCGGTGTCGCCGTAGGCCGCCGGGCGCACGTCGGCGCCCGGCAGGTCGGGGGCGCGGGCGGGGTCGCGCACGACGAGGCGCTGCGCGAGCCCCGCCGAGGACAGGGCGCGCGCCACGCGCCCGCCGACGTGCCCGGTGGCGCCGGTGACGGCGACGAGCCCGCTCACGGCAGGACCACCGCGACGGCGGCGGCCTCGTCCTCGCCCCAGCTCGCCGTGAGGCGGGCACCCGCGGGCAGCGCCGGCGCGGCCGGACCCGTCAGCACCCGCGGCAGCACGATCGTGGCGAGCGGGGTGCGCACCGTCGTCACCGCGCCCTCGGTGCTCACGCCCTCGACCGCGGTGATCGCGCCGGCCTCGGCCGCGTCCCCGTCGCCGCTCGCCCAGCCGTTCTTCGGCGCCGGCTCCAGCCGGCCGTCGACGGCCCGCTGCAGGTCCGCCTCGCGGCCGCCGGTGACGGCGGCGCGGTGCGCCGCGTCCGCCCACACCGGGTCGCCGGCGGCGTCGTGGACCCAGCGCCGCCCCAGGACCGAGTGCTCCAGCGTCGTGACGAGGAAGTCCTCGGCGCCCTCCAGCGGCGCGGCGCGGTAGGTCAGCGGCACGTTGAGCAGCGGCCCGTCGCCGGCGCGCACGAGGAAGGTCTCCACGCCGACCTCGCCGGCGGGGTCGTCGAAGCGGAACGTCGCGACGACCCGCAGCGCCTCCCCGCCCGCCAGGCCGCTCCAGGGCAGCGTGGGCAGCCAGGAGGTGAGCAGTTCGAGCTTGGTGGGCCGCAGCTCGGCCTGGTGCAGGACAGCCATGGCGCGACGCTACTGGCAGCGACTCGCCCGCCGGGGCTACCGGGGCGGCTGCCCGTAGACGCGGCCGACGGGCAGCCGCACCACGCGGCGGCGCTCGCGCACCATCGCCGCGCGGTAGTCGTCCCAGTCGGGGTGCTCGCCGGCCAGCGCGCGGTAGAGGTCGACGAGCTCGTCGACGGCCTCGTCGTGCGGGTCGGCCGCGACCGCCGACAGGACCGCGTCGCCCTCGACGACGGCCCAGCTCCAGAAGTCCTCCGAGGTCACGTGCAGGCCGGCCCGCGGGTCCCGCTCGAGGTTGCGGGCCTTGGCGCGGTCGGCGGTGACGGAGACGCGCACCAGCCGGCGCTGCGGGTCGTAGTGGTGGGTGACGTTGGACAGCTGCGGGCGCCCGTCGCGCTTGATCGTCACGAGGACGCTGCGGGTGGTGGCGGCGAGCAGGTCCAGCAGCTGCTGCTCGCGCTCGGGGAGGTCCTGCCCGGGGAGGTCCTGCTCGGAGGGGCTCATGCCCGCTGCAGCCGTCGGGGGCCGCGGATGCTTCCCGGGAACGGCGGAGGCCCCGGTCGATTCGACCGGGGCCTCCGCCACTGTGCGCGAGGGGGGAGTTGAACCCCCACGCCCTTTCGGGCACACGGACCTGAACCGTGCGCGTCTGCCTATTCCGCCACTCGCGCAGACATGAAGACCTTAGCAGCTCCGGCGGGGTCCTCACGCCACCTCCCCGCCGGCTCCCCCCGATCGCCACGCGCGCACCGCAGGCGCCGGGTGCCCGCCCGGCTACCATGCCGAGGGCTGGAGCATCGTCGGACGATCTCGGGAGGGGGGCCGGCGTGGGAGTCCTGGACCGCTTCGAGCGCGGCGTCGAACGCGCCGTCAGCGGCGTGTTCGCGCGCGCCTTCCGCAGCGAGGTGCAGCCGGTGGAGGTCGCCAGCGCCCTGCGCCGCGAGCTCGACGACCGCGCGGCCGTCCTCTCGCGCGGGCGCACGCTCGTGCCCAACAGCTTCATCGTGGAGCTCGGCCCCACCGACCACGACAAGATCGCCTCCTGGCAGGACACCCTCGCCGACGAGCTGGTCGCGGCCGTCACCCAGCACGCCGACAAGCAGCGCTACTCCTTCGTGGGGCCGGTGCGCGTCGACTTCCACGAGGCCGACGACCTGGAGACGGGCGTCTTCCGCGTGCTGTCCTCCACCGTCAAGGGCCGCACCGCCCCGGCCACCCCCCGCACCTCGACGGCGGGGCGCCCCCGCCTGGACGTGGACGGGCGCGGCCACGTGCTCACCGAGGCGGTCACCGTCATCGGCCGCGGCTCCGACGCCGACGTCGTCCTCGACGACCCGGGCGTCTCCCGCCGCCACGCCGAGGTGCGGGTCGGCGCGCAGGGCGCGCGGCTGAGCGACCTCAGCTCCACCAACGGCACCTTCGTCGACGGCGAGCGGGTGTCCTCCGTCGACCTGCACGACGGCGCGACGATCACCGTGGGCCGCACGAAGCTGGTCTTCCGCTCCGCCCGCCGCGACGAGGGCTGGACCTGACCCCTTGAGCGGGACGACCTCGTGAGCGAACTGACCCTGACCGTGCTGCGGCTCGGGCTCCTCCTCGTGCTCTGGCTCTTCGTGCTGGCCGTCGTCGGCGTGCTGCGCGCGGACCTGCTGGGCACCCGCGTCACGGCCCGGCGCACCGAGCGCGCCAGGCCGCGCACCCCCCGGCCCGAGCAGCCCGAGCAGGCGCCCCGGCCGCGGCGCGCCACGCTCGTGGTCACCGAGGGCTCGCTGCGCGGGACGACCCTGGCGCTGGGCCAGGCCGCCGTCCTCATCGGCCGCGGCGCGGACTGCACCCTGGTCCTCGACGACGAGTACGCCTCCACCCGGCACGTGCGCATCACCCCGAACCCGGCCGGGGACGGCTGGGTCGTGGAGGACCTGCAGTCCACCAACGGCACCTTCCTCGGCCGCGACCGCCTGACCACCCCCGCACCCTTCGAGCCCGGCACGCCGCTGCGCATCGGCAAGACCGTGCTCGAGCTCCGGAGGTAGTCCGTGGCCATCGCGCTCCGCTACGCCGCGCGCTCCGACGTCGGCCTGGGCCGCTCGTCCAACCAGGACTCCGGCTACGCCGGCCCGCACCTGCTCGTCGTGGCCGACGGCATGGGCGGGCACGCCGGCGGCGACGTGGCCAGCTCGCTGGCCGTGGGCGAGCTGTCCGTGCTCGACGGCGAGTCGCACGGCAGCGACGACGCCGCCCAGCACCTGCACGAGGCCCTGGAGGCCGCCAACGAGCAGCTGCGCCGGCGCGTGGAGGAGGAGCCCGAGCTGGCCGGCATGGGCACGACCGTCACGGCGGTCCTGCGCGCCGGCTCCCGGCTGGTGCTGGCCCACATCGGCGACTCGCGCGGGTACCTGCTGCGCGAGGGGCGGCTGACCCAGCTCACCAAGGACCACAGCTACGTGCAGTCGCTCATCGACGACGGCCGCATCAGCGCCGAGGAGGCCGAGCGCCACCCGCAGCGCTCGGTGATCATGCGCGTGCTCACCGGCCGCTCCGACGACGACGCCGACGTCTCGGTGCGCGAGGCGCGCCCGGGCGACCGCTACCTGCTCTGCAGCGACGGCCTGTCCGGCGTCGTCAGCCACGACACCCTCGCCGAGACCCTCGGCGCCGGCCTGGACCCGGACGCCACGTGCGAGCGGCTCGTGGAGCTGGCGCTGCGCGGCGGGGGCCCGGACAACATCTCCTGCGTCGTCGCCGACGTCGTCGAGCTCGGCGGCGGCCCGCCGCCGTCCACGACGCCGCAGGTCGTCGGCGCGGCCGCCTTCCACCGCCCCCGCCGCTCCAGCGCAGCCGGCACCCCCGCCGCCCGCGCCGCCGCCCTGCGCTCCGCGCCGGAGGAGTCCGGCGACGACGCGGAGGACGACCACCCCGGCTCCTCCCCGCTGGGCGAGCGCGAGCGCCGGCGCCGCCGCCGGCGGTGGATCGCCGGTCCGGTGCTGCTGGTGCTGCTGCTCGTCGCGGGCGGCTGGGGCGGCTGGCGGTGGAGCCAGCAGCAGTACTTCGTCGGCGTCGACGCCGAGCGGGTCGCGGTGTACCGGGGGCTCACCCAGGACATCGGGCCGCTGCGGATGTCGCACGTGCTCGAGCGCAGCGACGTCGCGGTCGCGGACCTGCCGACGACGTACGCCGACGAGGTGCAGGCGCGCATGACCGCCTCCAGCCTGGCCGGTGCGCGCAGCACCGTGGAGCACCTGCGGGAGATCGCCGAGGCCTGCCGGGCGGCGGCCGCGCCGACCACCCCGGCGCCGAGCGCCCCGACGCCCTCGACCGCCCCCGCCCCGGCCGCGCCCGCGGGCACGACGGCCGCACCGGTGGCCGCCACCACGAGCGGTCCCGCGAGCACCCCCGCGAGCAGCCCGACCCCCACCCCGACCGTGACGCCCGAGGACTGCGGAGGTGTGGGCTGATGGCCACCGTGCTGCCCGTCTACCCGACCACGCGGCGCAACGTGGAGCTGCTGCTCGTCGTCTTCGCCGTCGTCATCGCCGGCGGGGCCTGGGCCGTCACCGGCCTGACCCTCGACGGCGCGCTGCCGCCGAACCTGTTCGCCTACGCCGGGGGGCTGGGCGGGCTCGCGATCGCGCTGCACCTGGTGCTGCGCTGGCGGGCCAAGCACGCCGACCCGCTGCTGCTGCCGGTGGCCACGCTGCTCAACGGCCTCGGGCTGGTGATGATCCACCGCCTCGACGAGGCGCTGGACGGCGGCGCGGCGCCGCGGCAGTTCGTCTGGTCGGCGCTGGGCATCGTCGCGGCCGGCGCGGTGCTGGTGCTGCTGCGCGACCACCGGATCCTGCGCCGCTACACGTGGACGGCGGCCGTGGCCGGGCTGGTGCTGCTGCTGCTGCCGATGCTGCCGGGCCTGGGCCGCACGGTGAACGGCGCGCGCATCTGGATCGGCGTCGGCCCGTTCTCCTTCCAGCCCGGTGAGCTGGCGAAGATCGCGCTGGCGGTGTTCTTCGCCGGCTACCTCGTCGTGCACCGCGACGCCCTGAGCCTGACCGGCCGCAAGGTCCTCTTCCTGCAGCTGCCGCGGGCCCGCGACCTCGGCCCGATCCTGCTGGCGTGGGTGGCCAGCGTCGGCGTGCTCGTGCTGCAGCGCGACCTGGGCACCTCGCTGCTCTTCTTCGGCCTGTTCGTCGCCGTGCTCTACGTGTCCACCGAGCGGGTCAGCTGGATCGTGCTGGGCCTGCTGATGTTCGCCGCGGGCGCCGTCTTCGCCTGGTCGACGATGGGCCACGTGCAGCAGCGCGTGGACATCTGGCTGCACCCGTTCACCGCGGAGAACCGCAGCGGCAGCAGCTACCAGCTGGTCCAGGGCCTGTACGGGATGGCCAACGGCGGCCTGCTGGGCACCGGCCTGGGCGAGGGGCGCCCGCAGACCGTCCCGTACGCCAACTCCGACTTCATCTACTCCTCCCTGGGCGAGGAGCTGGGCCTGGTCGGGCTGTTCGCGGTCCTCGTCCTGTACGCGGTGCTCGTCGAGCGCGGCCTGCGCACGGCGATCGGCGTGCGCGACGGCTTCGGCAAGCTGCTGGCGGCGGGGCTGGCGTTCTCGGTGACGCTGCAGGTCTTCGTCGTCGTCGGCGGCGTCACCCGGGTGATCCCGCTGACGGGGCTGACGACGCCGTTCCTGGCGGCGGGCGGCTCCTCGCTGGTGTCCAACTGGATCGTCGTCGCGCTGCTGCTGCGCATCTCCGACCTGGCCCGCCGCCCGGCCGCGGAGGTCCGCAACGGACCCGGCGACGACACCGGCGTCACGCAGGCGGTGAGGATCGGGTGAACCGCCCCCTGCGCCGGCTGGCCCTGGTGATGGCCTTCCTCTTCTTCGCGCTGTTCGCCTCGACGACGTGGATCCAGTTCCTGCGCGCCGACCGGCTCAACGCGATGCCCGGCAACAGCCGGCAGCTGTACGCGGAGTTCGGCCGCGAGCGCGGCGCGATCCTCGTCGCGGGCGGGGCCTCCATCGCCTCCAGCGCCGAGGTCGACGACCCCTACGAGTACCAGCGCCAGTACGCCGCGGGGCCGCTGTACGCCCCCGTCACCGGGTACTACTCGCTGCGCTACGGCACGAGCGGCATCGAGCGCTCCGAGAACGACGTGCTCTCCGGCACGGCCGACGAGCTGTTCTACCGGCAGCTGTCGGACCTGCTCACCGGCGAGCAGCCGCGCGGGGCCTCGGTGCAGCTGACGATCGAGCCGAAGGTGCAGCAGGCGGCGTGGGACGCGCTGGCCGGGCGCAAGGGCGCCGTCGTCGCGCTCGACCCCGCGACGGGCGACGTGCTGGCGATGGTCTCCAGCCCCAGCTACGACCCGAACGCGCTCGCCAGCCACGACGGCGACGCGCAGCAGCAGGCGTGGACGGCGCTCAACGGCGACGAGGACGAGCCGCTCGTCAACCGCGCGACCCAGTCGCTGTACCCGCCGGGCTCGACGTTCAAGCTCATCACCTCCGCGGCGGCGCTGGAGAGCGGCGACTACACCGCGGACACGCTGGTGCCCGGCCCGCAGGAGCTGGACCTGCCGCAGACCCAGAACACCCTGAGGAACGACGAGGGCACCGCCTGCGGGCCGAACGACCAGGTGTCGCTGGCGGACGCGCTGCGGATCTCCTGCAACACCTCGTTCGGCTCCCTGGGGCTGACCCTGGGCGCGGACGCGCTGGCCGAGCAGGCCGAGAAGTTCGGGTTCGGGCAGTCGCTGTCGATCCCGACGCCGGTGGCCACCAGCGACTACCCCGTCGGCGACGCCGTGGCGGGGCCGCTGCTGGCCTACTCGGCGATCGGGCAGGGCAGCGACGTGGCCACCCCGCTGCAGGTGGCGATGATCTCCGCGGCCATCGCCAACGACGGGGTGCTCATGAAGCCCAACCTCATCGCGAGGGTGCGCGACGCCGCCTCGCTCGACGTCGTCGAGGAGCCGTCGCCGCAGGAGCTGGGCCGGGCCGTCAGCTCGGGCACCGCCTCCACGCTGCAGGACATGATGCGCCTGGTCGTGGAGTCCGGGACGGGCACGCGGGCGAGGATCGACGGGGTCGACGTGGGCGGCAAGACCGGGACCGCGCAGCACGGCGCCGGGTTGCCGCCGTACGCGTGGTTCACCTCGTGGGCCGACGACGGGGACCGCCAGGTCGCCGTCGCCGTGGTGATCGAGGACGGCGGCTCGACCGAGAGCGCGTACGGCGGGCGGCTGTCGGCACCGGTGGCCAAGACGGTGATGGAGGCGGCGCTCGATGGCTGAGCAGGGACGGGGAGAGCAGTGACGGACGCATCGACCGGCACCGGGCAGGCGTCGCCACGCCTGCTCGGCGGGCGCTACGAGGTCGGCGGCCTGCTCGGCCGCGGCGGGATGGCCGAGGTCCACGTCGCCCGCGACACCCGCCTCGGGCGCACCGTGGCGGTCAAGCTGCTGCGCTCCGACCTCGCGCGCGACCCCTCCTTCCAGGCGCGCTTCCGCCGCGAGGCGCAGGCCGCCGCGGGGCTGAACCACCCCTCGATCGTCGCGGTCTACGACACCGGCGCCGAGCAGACCACCGAACCCGGCGGCGGGCGCGTGGAGCTGCCGTGGATCGTCATGGAGTACGTCGAGGGCCGCACGCTGCGCGACATGCTGCGCACCGACCACCCGCTGGCGCTCGACGAGGCGCTGTCGATCACCGAGGGCGTGCTCGGGGCGCTGGAGTACTCGCACCGGATGGGCATCGTCCACCGCGACATCAAGCCCGCCAACGTCATGATCACACCGGCGGGCGAGGTGAAGGTCATGGACTTCGGCATCGCCCGCGCGGTCAGCGACTCCTCGGCCACCCTCACCCAGACCTCCGCCGTCATGGGCACCGCGCAGTACCTGTCCCCCGAGCAGGCGCGCGGCGAGCAGGTCGACTCCCGCAGCGACCTGTACTCCACCGGCTGCCTGCTCTACGAGATCCTCACCGGGCGTCCGCCGTTCACCGGCGACGCCCCGGTGGCCGTCGCCTACCAGCACGTCTCCGAGCAGCCGCGGCCGCCGTCGGCGCTGGCCCCGAACATCCCGCCGGCCGTCGACCACGTCGTGCTCATGGCGCTGAGCAAGGACCGCGAGCACCGCTACCAGACCGCCGCCGACTTCGCCGACGACCTGCGCCGCGCGGTCGAGGGCCGTCCGCTGCGCGGGGCCAGCTTCGCCGCGGCCGCCGGCGCGACGACGGCCTTCGCCCCCGCCCCGCCGACCGCGGCGACGACCGTCACCCCGCCGGTGAGCACCCCGCCGGCCACGCCGCTGACGGGCACGCTGCCGCGGGTGGACGACGACGTCGTGCCCGCCGAGCCCCCGGCGCGCAAGCGCTGGCCGTGGGTGCTGCTCATCGTCGCGCTCGTCCTGGGCATCGCCGGCGCCGGCTACGCCCTGACGCGCGGCGGCGGCGGCGACCCGGGCTCGAGCGCGACGGCCTCGCCGACGGCCGTGGACGTGCCCGACGTCGTCGGCCGCACCCAGGAGGAGGCGAACGCCGAGCTGACAGCCGCCCAGCTGGTGCCGGCGTTCGTGCCGGCCGCCGACGACACCGTGCCCGCCGGGCAGGTCGTGAGCACCGACCCGCAGCCCGGCGCCTCTGCCGCGATCGGCAGCACCGTGACGGTCACCGTCTCCAGCGGCCCGGCGGCCGTGCAGGTGCCCGACGTCAGCGGGCAGACCCAGCAGGAGGCGCGGCAGGCGCTGACCGGGGCCGGGTTCACCGTCGGCGACGTCGTGGAGACCGACGCCGACCCGAGCGCCGACGCCGGCACCGTGGTCTCCACCGACCCCGCGGCGGGCACGTCCGCGCAGCGGGGCACGGCGATCACGCTCAACGTGGCCAGCGGGCAGGTGCAGGTCCCCGACGTCACCGGGACGAGCCTGGCGGAGGCGCAGCAGACGCTCAACGGCCTGCGGCTGACGACGAACACCTCCACCGGCGCCCCCGGTTCCGGCGAGCCCGGCACGGTGGTCAGCCAGAGCATCACCGCGGGCACGTCGGTGGACGTCGGCACCTCCGTCGACCTCGTCGTCGCGCCGGAGCAGACGGAGACGGCCTCGCCGACGACGTCGCCGACCTCCTCGCCGAGCGGCTCGCCGAGCGGCTCGCCGACCGCCTCGGAGACCGGGGAGCCCTCCGAGGAGGAGACGGCCAACCCCTCGGGCGCCCCCGCACCCCGCGACGGCCGCGACACCCGCGACACCCGCGACACCCGGAACGAGGAGGAGGAGGACCAGTGACCCGGATCCTGCAGCTGTCCGACACCCACCTGATGGCCGACGGCGGCCTGCACGCCGGTCTGGTCGACACGACGGCCCTGTTGCGGCAGGTGCTCGCCGGGCTGGAGGGCATCGGCGAGCTGGACGCCGTCGTCGTCTCCGGCGACGTCTCCGACGACGGCACCGCCGCCTCCTACGAGAGCGCCCGCGACCTCGTCGGCGCCTTCGCCGCCGCCCGCGGCGCCGGCACGGTGGTGTGGGCGATGGGCAACCACGACGAGCGCGAGGGGTTCACGCAGGTGCTCGGCCCGACCCGCTCGGTGCACGACCTGGACGGCCTGCGCATCGTCGTCCTGGACTCCTCGGTGCCCGGCAAGGGCTACGGCCACCTGGACGCCGGGCAGCTGGGCTGGTTGCGCGAGCAGCTCGCCCCGCCCGCCCCGCGCGGCTCCCTCGTCGTCGTGCACCACTCGCCGCTGCCGGCGCCGACCGTGCTGCACGAGGGCGTCGCGCTGGACGACCCGGCGGACCTGCTGGCCGCGCTGGAGGGCACCGACGTCCGCGCCGTGCTCAGCGGCCACTACCACCACCCCTACGCGGCGACGCTGCCCTCGGGCACGGCGGCCTTCGTCGCCCCGGGCGTGGCCAACCGCAACGACGTGCTCGTGGCGCGCGGGCGCGAGCGCGTCGTGCGCGGCAGCGGCGCCCTCCTCCTGGACGTCGACGACGCGGGGGTGCGCGGGACCTTCCTCACCGTCGCCACGCCCGGCGACGGCGAGGAGCTGTTCGTGCTCGACGAGGAGACCGTGACGAGGATCGTCGCGGAGGTGGGCCTGCCGGCCGCAGCGCCCTAGCCGCGCGCGGGCGCCACCTGCGCGAGCAGCCCCAGCAGCGCGCGGTCCGCCCCGTGCGGGGCGAGCACGCACGCGCCCACCGGCAGCTCCCCCACCCGCCCCCAGGGCAGGCCGAGGGCCGGCACGCCCGCCTGCGAGGCCAGCGTGGACAGCTGCAGGGTGCCGGCCCGGGCGGTCTCGAACTCCTGCGGCGACGCGTCGGCGCGCGGAGCCGGGGTGGCGGTGCTCGGCAGGCACAGCCAGCCGAGCCGCAGCAGGGCGGCCAGGTGCTCGCGGGTGGCGGCCGTCGTGGCGCGGGCCGCCGCCAGGGCGGTGGCGTCGACGGCGGCCCCGGCGCGGAACCTGGCCTCCACCGGGGCGGACAGCGCGCCGGGCTGGGCCTCGACGAAGCCGCCGTGCGCGGCCCACGCCTCGGCGGCCTGCACCGTGCGGAAGGCGGCCGTCCAGGCGGCCACCTGCGCGGCGGTGAAGTCCTCGGCGACCTCGTCCACGTCCACCAGGGGCAGACCGGTCTGCACGGCGAGCGCGGTGGTCGCGGCCTCGACGGCGAGGGCGGTCGCGGGGTGGGCCAGGGCGAGCAGCGCGCGGCTGCGCAGCAGCGCGGTGGGCTGCCCGGTGGCGGGCGTCCCGGCCGGCAGCAGGACACCGGCCGCGGCGGCCAGCAGCGCCGGGTCGCGGGCCAGCAGGCCGACCGTGTCGAAGGAGGGTGCCAGCGGCAGGACCCCGGTGGTGTCGACGGCGCCGTGGGTGGGGCGCCAGGCGTAGAGGGCGCTGAAGGAGCCGGGCACCCGCAGCGAGCCGGCGGTGTCGGTGCCCAGGGCCAGGTCGGCGGCGCCGGCGGCGAGGGCGGCGGCCGGTCCCGACGTGGAGCCGCCGGGCACCCGACCGGGGGCGGCGGTGTTGCGGGGGGTGCCGTAGTGGGCGTTGGCGCCCATGAGGGAGAACGCCAGCTCGTCGGTCTGGGCGATGCCGGCGACCTCCGCGCCCGCGTCGAGCAGGGCCTGCAGCGCGGGTGCGCAGGCGTCCTCCACGGGTGCGGCCTCCAGCCAGCGCGGCACCCCGCCGCCGATGCGCTGGCCGGCGACCGCGACGTTGTCCTTGACCGCGATCCGCACCCCGGCGAGCGGCCCCGCGCCGCTGCCGGTGAGCAGCGCCTCGCCGTCCCCGCCGACGCGCCAGGTGGCCGGCCCGGTCGTGACGTCCTCGTGGGCGTAGCCGACGGGGACGGGCGAGGGGGCGCCGGACACGTGCGCGGCGGCGATCCGCCAGCCGCCGGGACCGCGCTGCCACACCTGGGTCTGCAGGCCGCGGCCGCCGTCGAGGCGCTCGGTCTCGCTGACGGTGACGGCGGCGTCGGGGCCGAGGGGGCGCAGGTGCACGCGGCGCAGCCAGCGGACGGGGGCGCCGCCGCGGCGGGTCCGGAAGGCGGAGATCTCGTCGTGGCCGACGACCGCCGTGCCGCCCTCGGCGCGCAGCGTGGCCGCCCCGGGCGCGAACAGCTCGTCCAGCACGGCGAGGTCGTCCTCGCGCAGGGCCCGCTCGTAGCGCGTGGACGCCCGCAGCAGCCCGGCCTCGTCGAAGGGGACCACCTCGGCGGGGGCCCCGGCGGGGACCTCGGCGGGACCGGTCGCGGTGGGCTCCGTCATGGGCGCACTGTCCCACGGCGGGGGTCGTCGCGGGGGCGGTGCAGGATCTGCCCGTGGACACGACGATCACGGGGCAGGACGTCAGCGCGGCGCGGGAGCGGATCCGCGGCAGGGTGCGCCGGACCCCGGTGCTGGAGGTGGGCGAGCCGGGGCGGCCGCGGTGGCTGAAGTGCGAGTTCCTCCAGCACACGGGGACCTTCAAGGCGCGCGGCGCCTTCAACCGGCTGCTGGTGGCCGCGCAGGAGGGCTCCCTGGACCCCGGGCGCGGGGTGGTGACGGCCTCCGGCGGCAACGCCGGGCTGGCGAACGCGCACGCGGCCGCGGCGCTGGGGGTGCCGGCGACGGTGTTCGTGCCGCTGACCGCTCCGGCGGTGAAGGTGGCGCGGCTGCGCGGGCTGGGTGCCGACGTGCGGCTGGTGGGGCGGCAGTACGCGGAGGCGTACGAGGCGGCCGTGGAGTTCTCCGCCGCCCGCGGGGCCGTCTTCGCCCACGCCTACGACCAGCCGGAGATCGCGGCGGGGGCGGGGACGCTGGCCCTGGAGGTGCTGGAGGACGTGCCGGACGTCGACACCGTCGTCGTCGCGGTCGGCGGCGGCGGGCTGTTCGCCGGGGTGGCCGTGGCGCTGGAGGGGCGGGCCCGCGTCGTCGCCGTCGAGCCGGAGGGCGCCCCCACGCTGCACCGGGCGCTGGCCGCCGGGGGGCCCGTGGACGTCGAGGTGTCGGGCGTGGCCGCCGACTCCCTGGGGGCCCGGCGCGTGGGCGCCATCGCCTTCGACGTCGCCCGGCGCACCGCACCGGTGAGCGTGCTCGTCGACGACGCGCGGATCACGGCGGCGCGGGCGCAGCTGTGGGAGCGCTTCCGCGTCGCGGCCGAGCACGGTGCCGCCGCCGCGTGGGCCGGGCTGGGCGCGGGCGGGTACGAGCCCGCGCCGGACGAGCGGGTCGTCGTCGTGGTGTGCGGGGCGAACACCGACCCCTCGACGCTGTGAGGAGCGCGGCGGCGTCAGCGCGGGCGCGGCCCCCGCGAGAGCGCGAGCAGCACGGCCAGCGCGGCGGCGACCGGCGTCCACAGCACCCGCTCGACGGGCGAGGGCGAGGCGAGGTTCAGGAGGGTGCCCACGACCATGGTGCCGCTGGCGAGCGCCAGGACGCGGCGGCGGGCGCGGGCGGGGACCAGCGGGGTGGCGGTGGTCGCGGCGAGCAGGCCGTGGACGACCGCCGAGGTGGCGCTGGCCGCGCGCAGACCGGGCGGCAGGACGCCGAGGTTCGCCCCGCCCCAGGCCGCCCCGCCCCACGGGGCGCCCGCGGCCAGGGCCAGCTGGAAGGCGGCCACCACCCCGGTGAGGGCGGTCGCGGTGACGACGACGGGCCGGGCGGGTCGGAGGGTGACGTCGGCGGCGGGAGGCATGCCTGGAAGATAGGGTATCTACCAGATATGCTCAAGGGGTGGCGAGGACACCGCAGACGCAGCTGGCCGTGCTCGGCGCGCTCTCGATCGAGCCCATGACGGGCTACCGGCTGCGCGCGGAGATCGTGCAGACGCTCGGGCACTTCTGGCACGAGAGCTTCGGCCAGGTGTACCCGGCCCTGTCCGCGCTCCAGGCCGAGGGCCTGGTCGAGCGTGCGGAGGCGGGCGGCGGCTCCGGCACCCCGTTCCGCATCACCGCCGCCGGCCGGCGGCGGCTGCGCGAGCTGCTGGGCGAGCCGTTCCAGCAGCCGCCGCCGCGCGACCAGCTGCTGCTGCGCCTGTTCTTCGGCGACCAGGTCCCCGCCGACCTCGTGCGCCGCTGGCTGACCGAGGCGCTGACCGGGGCCGAGGAGGACCGCGCGCGCTACGAGCGGCTGCGCACCGAGCTGGAGGCGGAAGCGGCCGCGGAGGCGGCGGCGGGCGGCGCGAGGGGTGCGAGGTTC
Organism: Kineococcus aridisoli; assembly: GCF_050871885.1. NCBI lineage: Bacteria > Bacillati > Actinomycetota > Actinomycetes > Kineosporiales > Kineosporiaceae > Kineococcus > Kineococcus aridisoli. Next base: position 53,512 of record NZ_JBJLSF010000004.1, read on the forward strand.
CGCCTCGTGACCGTGCTGGCCGGGCTGCACGGCGCGCAGGCCCGGGTGCGCTGGGCGCAGGAGGCGCTGGCGCTGCTGGAGGAGGGCGGGGCGCCCGCCGCCGGGCCCGCGGGGACGGCGTGAGCCCGGGGACGGCTCAGGACGGGGAGTGGGCGCCCCAGCGCTCCAGCGCCTCGGCCGTCAGGTAGCCGCTGCCCCGCACGTCGACGTCCACGCCCGCCGCGTCCAGCAGCGCCAGGACGTGGCGGCGCGCGTCGCCGATCGCGTCCATCGACGGGGCCTCCTCGCACGGCACCCCCGCCACGAGCACCGCCTCGTCCGCCGGTGCGGGCAGGCGCTCCGTCCACGTCCGCACCCCCTCGGCGGCCAGGACCGCGGCGCACTCGTCGAAGGTGCGCTCGGTGGGCACCAGCAGGACGGTGAGCAGCCCGCCGGCGAAGGGGGCGCGGGCGGGCTCGCCCCCGCGCAGTTCGATCTCCATGGTGCGCACCCTGGCACCCCGCGCCGACACCGCGCCGGGTTCTGCTGCGGTTGAGCGGAGGACCACCCGGCCGCGGGCGGCCGCGGTGTGAGCGCCCGCGCCGGCGGGCAGACTGGTGGCCGTCACCAGCCCGCCCACCCGTCCCGACCACGAGCAGTGGTCGGCTGGAGAGGAGTCGTCGATGGCGCGGCGGGCCTTCGCGCCTCGGCTGTCCTCGGTGCCGGCGGCCCGGCACTGGGTCCGGCAGAGCTGCTGCGCGCACTGCGCACCCGGAGTCGACCGGGCGCTGCTGGAGCTGCTGACCACCGAGGTGGTGGCCAACGCCGTCCTGCACGGCGCCGGTGAGGTCGTGGTGGAGCTGACCTGCACCGAGCGGCTGGTGCGGGTGGCGGTCAGCGACACCAGCCCGCTGCGGCCGCGGCTGCGCCGCGACGGCCCGGAGGTCGTCGGCGGGCACGGGGTGGCGCTGGTCGACGCCCTGGCCAGCCGCTGGGGCGTCCAGGCGCCCGCCGGCACGCCCGCGGGCACCGGCACCGACGCGGGCACCGACGCGGGCACCGACGCGGGCACCGACGCGGGCACGGGCAAGACCGTGTGGTTCGAGCTGATCGGTGGCGCGCGAGGAGGCGCCGGGTGACCGGGTGGAGGCGCGCGCGCTCAGGAGGCGGCGGAGGCCCCGCTGCCCAGCCGCGCGCCCGCCGCGAGCACGGCGGCCGGCAGCTCGGCGGCGGGCACCGCCCGGGCGAAGTACCAGCCCTGCGCGGCCGCGCAGCCGGCGGCGCGCAGCTGCTCGGCCTGGTGCGCCTCCTCCACGCCCTCCGCCACGACCGACGCGCCCAGCGCGTCGGCCAGGGACAGCACGGCCAGCACCAGCGCGTGGTCGCGCGGGGAGCGGGACATCCCGGCGACGAAGGCGCGGTCCACCTTCACGACGTCGAAGGGCAGGTCCTGCAGCTGCGAGAGCGAGGCGTACCCGGTGCCGAAGTCGTCCAGCAGCAGGCTGACGCCCAGGGCGTGCAGGCGGCGCAGCACCTGCGGGGCGGTGCCGCCCCGCACGACGGCGGTCTCGGTCAGCTCCAGGCCGATGTCGGCGCCGCTCAGGGCGTGCCGGTCCAGCAGGTGCGCGACGCGCTCGGGCAGGGCGGGGGTGAGCTGGTGGGCGCTGACGTTGACGGCGACCCGGAAGCCCTCGCCGACCAGGCCGCGCTCGCGCCAGCCGGCCAGGTCGCTCAGCGCCCGCTGCAGCACCCAGTCGCCCAGCGCGGCCACGAGCCCGGCGTCCTCGGCGACGGGGACGAACTCGTCGGGTCCCACCGCGCCGAGCTCGGCGCTGCGCCAGCGCAGCAGCGCCTCGGCGCCGACGACGCGGCCGGCGCCCTCACCGCCGCGCCCGCCGGCGAGGGCGACGACCGGCTGGTAGTGCACCTCCAGCTCCCCGCGCCGCACGGCCTGCTGCAGGCCCTGCTCCACCAGCAGCAGGCGCTGGGTGCGGGCGGCGAGGTCGGCGGAGAAGACCTCGAAGCCACCGGGGCCGCGGCGCTTGGACTCGTACATCGCGGCGTCGGCGTCGCGCAGCAGCGTGCGGGGCGTGGCGCCCCGGTCGGCGAGCGCGACGCCGACGCTGCCGCTGACGTGCAGGGCGCGCCCGCCGACGAGGACCGGCTCGGCCCACACCCGGCTGAAGCGGGCGGCCACCCGCGCGGGGTCCAGCGTGCCGCGGGGGTCCTCGCAGACGACGGCGAACTCGTCACCGCCCAGGCGCGCCAGGACGTCCTCGGGCCCCAGCACCGCCAGCACCCGGGGCACCACCTGCTGCAGCAGGGCGTCCCCGCTCTCGTGGCCGAAGGTGTCGTTGACGTGCTTGAAGCGGTCCAGGTCGATGAGCAGCACGGCCACCGTGCCGCCGCGGGCGGCGCGCCGGTCCAGGGCGGCGCGGACGGCGGCGTGCAGCAGGCGGCGGTTGGGCAGCCCGGTCAGCGGGTCCTGGGTGGCGCTGCGGCGCAGCCGGGTGGTCATCCGGGCGGTGAGCACGCTGGTGATGACCACCGTGGCGGCGAAGATGGCGATGCCGACCGCCTTCACGCCGGGGGCTCCGGGCACCGAGCAGGAGGCGACGACCAGGGCGGTGCACGTGACGGCGAGGTGCAGCCAGCGGGCGCGCGCGGAGGTGATGCCGGCGTAGGGGACGGTCCACAGCAGGAACAGCAGCATCGGGCCGCCCAGGCCCTCCGCCAGGGTGTGGACGACCGCGACGAGCACCTGCGCGGAGACGATGCACGCGTGCGAGAGGGCGGTCAGCGCCCGCGAGGACAGGCGCAGGAGGCTGACGAGCCCCATGCCCGCACCGGCGGCGACCGCGACGGCGGCGCAGGCCACCACGCCGGGGCGGGTCGTCCCCGGGAGGGCCACGACGGCGAAGAGCAGGGCCAGGACGCCGCCGAAGGCGTACTGCAGGCCGAGCACGCGGGCCAGGGTGCGGCGGGTGAAGACGTCGTCGGCCACCTCGCGGGCCACCAGCGGCGCCAGCGCGCGCCACATCCGTGCCAGGCGCACCAGCTGTCCCCCTCCACTCCCCGCTCCGCGCGGCGGCACCCCCGCTCGACCGGAGCGGGGGGACGGCAGCCGGCGGCCTCCCGGCGGGTCCGCCAGCGACCTCTAGAAGTACCACTCTCCGTGGGGGAGGTCGTCACGGAGCGCGTTGGCGGGAGAGCCGCCGCGCTCAGCGGCCCGCGCCCGAGCGGCCGGGCAGCGTCGTGCGGGTCGTGGTGAGCGCGACGGCCAGCTGCTCCTCGTCCATGGGCCGGGCCAGGTGGAAGCCCTGGCCGAGGTCCGCGCCGAGGCCGACGAGCAGGTGCCGCTGGGCGTCGGTCTCGATGCCCTCGGCGACCACCCGCAGGTCCAGCGCGTGCGAGAGGTCGATGACGGCGCGGACGATCTCCAGGCTCTGCGGGTCGTCGCCGATGCGGTGCACGAAGGAGCGGTCCAGCTTGAGGGTGTCGGCGGGCAGGTGCTGCAGCCACGTCAGCGAGGAGTGGCCGGTGCCGAAGTCGTCGAGGGCCACCTTGACGCCCGCCCGCTGCAGGCGGGCCAGCGTGTCCGCGGCCCGCGTGAGGTCGGTCATCACCTGCGTCTCGGTGACCTCCACCTCCAGGCGCCCGGGGTCGACGCCGGCGTGCGCGAGGGCGCCCACCACCTCCTCGAACAGCTGCGGGTGGTGCACCTGCCGGGCGGCGAGGTTGACGTCGATCTCCGGGGCGACGTCGGTCAGCTCGGCCCACTGCGCACCGGCCCGGCAGGCCTCCCGCAGCACCCAGCTGCCGATGCCGAGGATGAGGTCGCTGTCCTCGGCGACGGGCAGGAACTGCCCGGGCAGCAGCAGCCCTCGGGTGGGGTGCTGCCAGCGCACCAGGACCTCCACGGCGGCGATGGCGCCGCTGAGCAGGTCGTACTTGGGCTGGTAGTGCAGCCGCAGCTCGCCGCGGTGCAGCGCCCGGTCCAGCTCGGCCTCGGTGGACAGCCGGTAGCTGGCGCGGGCGTGCAGCTCGGGGGCGTAGCGCTGCACCTGCCCGCGCCCGCGCCTCCTGGCCTCCAGCAGGGCGGCGTCGGCCTCGGTGAGCAGCTTCCCGGCGTCGCGGGCGGCGGAGGTGGTCACGCTCAGCCCCATCGAGGCGGCGAGCACGACCTCGCCGGCGCCGAGGCGGTGGTGGCCGCCGACGGCGGCGCGCACCCGCTCGGCGACCGCGAGCGCGCTGTCCTCGTCGGGCAGGTCCACCAGGAGCGCCACGAACTCGTCCTCGCCGCAGCGGGCGACGACGTCGCCGGGGCGCAGCGCCGAGGTGAGCCGGGCGGCGACCTCCACGAGGGCCTCCTCGCCGGCGGCCTGGCCGAAGGTGTCCACGACGGCCCGGAAGCCGTCGAGGTCGCAGGAGAGCACCGCCACCGCCGTCCCGCTGCGCCGGGAGCGCTCCAGGGCCACCTGCAGGTGCTCCAGCAGCAGCGGGCGGCCGGGCAGCCCGGTCAGCGGGTCGTGGCCGGCGCGCTGGTCGGAGGGCTGCTCGGGGGGCTGCGGGCCGTCGGCGGGCACGTCCTGCAGGTGGCAGACGACCCGTTCGCCGCCGCCGGGGAGCACGTGCACCCGCCAGCGGCGCTCCTGCGGTCCCCGCTCGGGGTCCAGGACGCGCAGCTCCCCGCTCCACGGCCGCCCGCCGCCCAGCACCTCGGCGCAGCGCCGTCGCAGCCGGTCCGCCGACGGGCCGCTCCAGACCCGCTCCCAGCGCGCTCCACCGCCCAGCTCGCGCTCGAAGCCCCGGACGTGGCCGCGCTCGTCGCGGACCGCCCGCAGCACCGCGAACCCGTCGCTCGGGTGCAGGTCGAGACCGCGCAGCAGCGCGGCCGTCGCCGGGGCGCTCGCCTCCTCCACCCCCACACGGTGACAGAGGGCAGCCACCCGTGCACTGCGCGGTGTCACCCGGGAGGACCGGCGTGGTGGGCCTCCGCTCGCGGCCGCGGGGGCTGACGCGCTCCGGTGCCGCCTGCCATGCTCGCCGGGTGAGCCAGCCCGCCGGCAGCGCAGCCGCCCCGACCGCCACCGCTCCCGCGCTCGGCAGCTGGTCGCTGCTGCGCTCGCCGGCGGTGGCCGCCACCGCGGCCGCGGCGGGCGTGGACTGGATCTGCCTGGACGCCCAGCACGGCGAGCACGACGACGCCTCGGTCCGCGAGGTGTGCACGCTGCTCGCGGGCTCCGGCGTCGCGGTGCTCGTGCGGCCGCCCTCCAACGACGCGGCCTGGATCGGCCGGGCGCTCGACGCGGGGGCCGCCGGGGTGGTCGTGCCCCTCGTCGAGGACGCCCGCGAGGCCGCCGCGGCCGTCGCGGCCTGCCACTACCCCCCGCGCGGGCGGCGCAGCTGGGGACCGCTGGGCGGCGCCTACGGGCGGGCCGTGCCCTCGGCGCGCGAGGCGCGGGCCCGCTGCGCGGTCATGGTCGAGACGGCCGGCGCCCTGGAGCGGGTGGAGGCGATCGCCGCCGTCGACGGGCTCGACGAGGTGTTCGTCGGCCCGTTCGACCTGTCGCTGTCGCTGGGCCGCGAGGTGGGCGAGCTGGTCGCCGACCCGGCGCCCGACGCCCCGCTGCGCCGGGTCGTGGCCGCCTGCCGGCGCGCCGGGGTGACCGCCGGGGCCTTCGGGGTCGCCCCCGGGCACACCCGCGCCCTGCTGGCGCTGGGGTTCACCTCGGTGGCCTTCGCCAGCGACGTCAGCGCGCTGGGCGAGGGGCTCGCGCGGCTGCGGGCGGACGCCGCGCAGGGCTGAGCCCCGCGGCGGGCGCGGGCGGCACGGCCGGCGCCGCCGCGTGGCGCTGGCGCTCGGCGTAGGCGAGGACGTCCTCGAGCAGCACCCGGCGGTGCGTGCCGGGCTGGGTGTAGGGCAGCGCGCCGCTCTCCAGCAGGCGCACGAGCGTGGGCCGGCTGACGCCGAGCACGTCGGCGGCCTCCTGGGTGGTGAGCAGCGCCTCGTGCGGGGTGAGGGTCACGGCCTCGCCGCGGGCGAGGGCGGCGACGGCCTCGCGCAGCGCGTCGGCGAGCTCGGCCGGCAGCGGCACGCAGCGGCGCCCCACCTTCAGCGCGAGCGGGTTCCCGGAGCCGGAGGAGAGCAGTTCCGCGAGTTCCGGCAGACCGTCCGCACCGGGGTGGACGGTGACCTCAGCGCCGTGCGCGGCGGCCGTCGATGACACGTCCCCCACGGTACCCGGAGTTCCTCGAATCGAACGAAACGAAAACCTGGGTTACGGTGGGGGGACCGACCCGCCCCCCGAACGTGAGGACTGGCCGTGCTGGCACTGCTGATCGTCCACGCCGTCGCCGCCGTCCTCGCCGTGCCGCTGGTGCGCCTGCTGGACCGCCGCGCGTTCGCCCTGCTCGCCCTGGCCCCGGCCGCCACGGCGGTGTGGGCGGCGGTGAACTCCCGCGCGGTGCTCGACGGGCGCGGGCCCGTCGAGGTCGTGCCGTGGGTCCCCTCGCTGGGCGCGGAGCTCGCCTTCCGCCTCGACGTGCTCTCCTGGGTGCTGACCCTGCTCGTCGGCGGGGTCGGCGCGCTCGTGCTGCTCTACTGCGGCAGCTACTTCCACCGCGGCGAACCCGGCAGCGCGCGGTTCGCCGCCGTCCTCGTCGCCTTCACCGGCGCCATGACCGGGCTCGTGCTGGCCGACGACCTCGTGCAGCTGTACGTGTTCTGGGAGCTGACGACCGTCTTCTCCTACCTGCTCATCGGCTACGACGCGGCCAAGCGCACCGCACGCCGCGCCGCGATCCAGGCCCTCGTCGTCACCACGTTCGGCGGGCTGGCGATGCTCGTCGGGGTCGTCGTCCTCGGCCAGAGCGCCGGGACGTACCGGACCTCCGAGGTCCTCGCGGACTTCCCCACCGGCACCGGCGCCACCGTCGCCGTCGTGCTGCTGCTCGTCGGGGCCGTGAGCAAGTCGGCGCTGGTGCCGTTCCACTTCTGGCTGCCGGCCGCGATGGCCGCACCCACCCCGGTCAGCGCGTACCTGCACGCGGCCGCGATGGTGAAGGCCGGCGTCTACCTCGTCGCCCGGTTCGCACCCGCCGCGGCCGACCTGCCCGCCTGGCAGGTCCCCGTCCTCGGGCTCGGCCTGGCGACGATGCTCGTCGGCGGCTACCGCTCGCTGCGCCAGCACGACCTGAAGCTGCTGCTGGCGCACGGCACCGTCAGCCAGCTGGGTCTCCTCGTCGTCCTCGTCGGCGCCGGCAGCCGCGCCGCCGCCCTCGCCGGGATCGCGCTGCTCGTCGCGCACGCCACGTTCAAGGCCGCGCTGTTCCTCGTCGTCGGCGTCGTGGACCACCAGACCGGCACCCGCGACCTGCGGGAGCTGTCCGGGCTCGGGCGGCGGATGCCGCTGCTCGCGGTGGCCGGCACGGTCGCCGCGGCGTCGATGGCCGGGGTCCCCGTGACGCTGGGCTTCGTCGCCAAGGAGGCCGCCTACGAGGCGTTCCTGCACGACCGGCCCTGGATCCTCGTGGTCCTCGTCGCCGGCTCGGTGCTGACCGCCGCCTACTCCGCGCGCTTCGCGTGGGGGGCGTTCTGCCGCAAGCCGGGCCTGCCGGACTCCACCGCCCCCCGGCCGGGCGCCGGGCTGCTCGCACCGCCGCTGGTGCTGGCCGCCGCGACGCTGCTGCTCGGCCCGCTGGCGGGTCTGCTGGACCGCCCCGCCGGCCTCGTCGCCGCGCAGAACTCCGGCCTGGCCACCGACCCCGGCGGGGAGGCGACGCACCTGGCGCTGTGGCACGGGTTCTCCACCGTGCTGCTGCTCACCGCCGTGACCCTCGGGCTGGCCGCGGCCCTGTTCGCCCTGCGCGCCCGCGTCGAACGCGTGCTGGCGCGGCTGCCGCGGGTCCCCGGCGCCGACGAGGGGTACCGGCGCACCGTGCGCGCCGTCGACCGCGTCGCCGTGGAGGTCACCGGCGCCACCCAGCGCGGTTCGCTCCCGGTCTACCTGGCCTCGATCCTGCTCGTCGTCGTGCTCGTGCCGGGCGGTGCGCTGCTGTGGACGCGGCCGTGGCCGGCGGACGTGGTCCTGGCCGACCACCCCGCGCAGGTGCTCGTGGGGGTCGTGGTCGTCGCCGCCGCGCTGCTCGCGGTGCGCGCCCGCCGCCGGTTGCGCGCCGTCGTGCTCGCCGGTGTCACCGGCTACGGCGTCACGCTGCTGTTCGTCCTGCACGCGGGCCCGGACCTCGCGCTCACCCAGGCGCTGGCCGAGACGCTGACCCTCGTCGTCTTCGTCCTCGCGCTGCGCCGGCTGCCCCCGCACTTCTCCCGCCGGCCCGTCCTGGGTTCGCGCTGGGTGCGCATCGCGATCGGCGTCGCCGTCGGCCTGTGCACCTCCGGCTTCGCGCTCGTCGCCAGCGGCGCCCGCGTCGCCGTGCCCACCTCGGTGGACCTGCCGCAGTGGGCCTACGACTACGGCGGCGGCGAGAACGTCGTCAACGTCACCCTCGTCGACGTCCGGGCGTGGGACACCATGGGCGAGATCTCCGTGCTGCTCGTCGCGGCGACCGGTGTCGCCAGCCTGGTGTTCCGCCGCCGGGCGCGCGCGGCCGAGCGCGCCCCCGCCGCGCACCGCGGACCCGCGCCGAGCACCGTGTCCCTGGAGCGCCGCTCCGTCGTCTTCGAGGTCGTCACCCGGCTGACGTTCCACGCGATCGTCGTCCTCTCGCTCTACCTGGTGTTCTCCGGGCACAACCAGCCCGGCGGGGGTTTCGCCGGCGGGCTGGTCGCCGGCCTCGCGCTGCTCGTGCGCTACCTCTCCGGCGGCCGCCACGAGTTCGACACCGCCGTGCCCATCAGCGCCGGCTGGCTGCTGGGCATGGGGCTGTTCCTGTCCGCCGGCACCGGCCTGGTCGGGATCCTCATCGGCCAGGACGTGCTGCAGACCGCGATCGTCCACCTCGACGTGCCGGTGCTCGGGCACGTGAAGCTCGTGACGTCGCTGTTCTTCGACATCGGGGTGTACCTGCTCGTCGTGGGCCTCGTCGTCGACATCGTCCGCAGCCTCGGCGCCGAGGTCGACCGGCAGGTCGAGGAGGGCGACGAGCAGGGACCCGGGGAACCCGGGGAGACGTCCACCGAACTGCAGGAGGTGACCCGGTGAGCCCGAACCTCACCCTGGTGCTCGTGTCGGGGGTCCTCGTCGCCACCGGCGTCGCGCTGCTGCTGGAACGCACCCTCACCCGGGTGCTGGTCGGCATCGTCCTGCTGAGCAACGGGATCAACGTGCTGTTCCTCGTCGCCGGCGGCAGGCCCGGCGGCGCGCCGATCCTCGGCGTCACGCGGGCGGAGGACATGAGCGACCCGCTGCCGCAGGCGATGGTGCTCACCGCCATCGTCATCACCCTCGGGATGGTGGCGTTCATCCTCGCGCTGGCGTACCGCAGCTGGCAGCTCGACGGGCACGACGAGGTCCAGGACGACGTCGAGGACCGCCGCATCGTGCGCCGGGCGGAGCGCGACGAGACCTCCGCCAGCTACGACGACGACACCGCCGAGACCGCCGGGACCACCGCGACCGGCGCGCACCCCCACGACGGTCGGGAGGCCCCGTGAACGAGTGGCTCACCGACTGGCCGCGGGTGCTGCTGCCGCTGCCCGTGGTCCTGCCGCTGTCCGCGGCCGGGCTCACCCTCGCCCTGGCCCGCCGCGTCAGGGCGCAGCGCACCATCAGCGTCACCGCGCTGTCCCTCGTCGTGCTCGCCTCCGTCGCGATGCTCGTGCTCACCGACCGCGGCGGCGGCACGTACAGCGTCGACGTCGGCGGGTGGCCGGCCCGGCTGGGGATCCCGCTGGTGGCCGACCGGCTCTCCACCCTCATGCTCGTCGTCAGCTCCGTGGTCACCCTCGCCGTGCTCGTGTACTCCCTGGCCCAGGGCGTCGCCGACGGCGAGGAGGACGGCCCCGTCTCGATCTACCACCCGACGTACCTGGTGCTGTCGGCCGGCGTCTCCAACGCGTTCCTGTCCGGCGACCTGTTCAACCTCTACGTCGGGTTCGAGATCCTGCTGGCCGCCAGCTACATCCTGCTCACCCTCGGCGGGACCCGGGCCCGGGTGCGCGCCGGCACCACCTACGTCGTCGTCAGCCTGCTGTCGTCGCTGGTGTTCCTCACCGCCATCGCCCTCGTCTACGCGGCCACCGGCACGGTGAACATGGCCGAGCTGGCGGTGCGGCTGCAGGAGATCGACCCCGACGTCCGGCTCGTGCTGCACCTGCTGCTGCTCGTCGGCTTCGGCATCAAGGCCGCGGTGTTCCCGCTGTCGGCCTGGCTGCCGGACTCCTACCCCACCGCGCCCGCCCCGGTGACGGCGGTGTTCGCGGGGCTGCTGACGAAGGTCGGCGTGTACGCGATCATCCGCACCCAGACGCTGCTCTTCCCCGGCGGCGAGGCCGACGCGCTGCTGATGTGGGTGGCGCTGGCGACGATGCTCGTCGGCATCCTCGGCGCCGTCGCGCAGAACGACGTCAAGCGCATGCTGTCCTTCACGCTCGTCAGCCACATCGGCTACATGGTCTTCGGCGTCGCGCTGGGCAGCGCGGCCGGCCTGTCGGGCGCGGTGTTCTACGTCGCGCACCACATCACGATCCAGACGACGCTCTTCCTCGTCACCGGCCTGGTGGAGCGCCACTCCGGCAGCACCTCGCTGGACGCCCTCGGCTCGCTGGCCCAGCGCGCCCCCCTGCTGGCCGTGCTGTTCTTCGTGCCCGCGATGAACCTCGCCGGCATCCCGCCGCTGTCCGGGTTCCTCGGCAAGCTCGGGCTGCTGCAGGCCGGCGCCGACGACGGCTCGCCGCTGGCGTGGGCCCTCGTCGCGGGCGGGGTCGTCACGAGCCTGCTGACCCTCTACGCGATCGCCAAGACGTGGAACCGGGCGTTCTGGCAGGAACCGCTCGCCGAGCCCGAGGGCGTCGGCGGGCTCGTGACCGCCACCCGCGTCGGGACCCGCACCCCGGTCGGCATGGTCGCCCCCACCGCGGCGCTCGTCGCCGTCGGCGTGGGGATCACCGCGATCGCCGGACCGCTGTTCGGCGTCGCCGACCGGGCCGCCGCCGACCTGCTGGAGCGCACCCCGTACACGAGCACCGTCCTGCACGACCGGGTCCCGGAGGTGGGCCCGTGAGGCTCCTGCGCGAGCGCGTCAGCCTGCCCGTCCTGCTCTGGCTCGTCGTCCTGTGGCTGCTGCTGTGGGGGGACGTGTCGTGGGCCAACGTCCTGTCCGGGCTGGCGCTGGCGCTGCTCGTGACGGTCGTCCTGCCGATGCCGCGGGTCGACCTCGCCGTGCGGGTGCGGCCGCTGCGGATCGCCCGGCTGCTGGCCCGCTTCGCCGTCGACCTCGTGCGCGCCAGCGCGCAGGTGGCGTGGCTGGCGTGCCGGCCGGGCCGGCAGCCGCGCAACTCCGTCGTGCGGGTCCCCCTGCACAGCGGGTCGGACCTGTTCGTCGCGATGACCGCCGAGGTGGTCTCGCTGGTGCCCGGCTCCCTCATCCTGGAGATCGGGGCGCCGTCGGCGCGCGAGGGGCAGGGCGTGCTGTACGTGCACGCGCTCGGCGCGGGCGACGAGCGGGCCCGCGAGCGCACCCGCCGCGAGGTGCTGCTCACCGAGCGCCGGATCGTGCGCACGTTCGCCACCACGGCGGCGCTGGCCGCCTACGAGCAGCGCTGCCGCGCCGACGGCACGGCGGCGCTGCGCGAGAGGACCCGGAGGAACCCCGCGTGAACCTCGTCGTCGCCGTCTGCGCCCTGACGCTGACGGCCGCCGCGCTGATGGCGCTGCTGCGCATCGCCAAGGGGCCCACGATGCTCGACCGCGTCGTCGCCCTCGACGTGCTCGTCGCCGTCGTCGTGATCGCCCTGTGCGTGGAGGCCGCCGCCAACCGGCACGCGACCACGCTGCCCGCCATCGTCGTGCTCGCCCTGCTCGGCTTCGTGGGCTCGGTGAGCGTGGCCCGCTACGCGGCGAAGGAGGAGCGGGAGTGAGCTGGGGCGCCGTCGCGGACGTCGTCTCCGCGCTCTGCCTCCTCGCGGGGTGCCTGCTGACCCTCGTCGCCGCGATCGGGCTGCTGCGGCTGTCCGACGTCCTGGCCCGCATGCACACCACCGCCAAGCCGCAGGTGCTCGGCCTCGTGCTCGCCCTCGTCGGGGTCGGCCTGCAGCTGCGCGGGGCGACCGACGTGGCGATGCTCGTCGCCATCGCGGTGTTCCAGCTGCTCACCGTCCCCGTCGCCGCGCACCTGGTCGGCCGCGCCGCCTACCGCACCGGGCAGGTCGACCAGTCCGTGCTCGACGCCGACGAGCTCGCCGAGCAGCTCGCCCGGGAGGAGCAGGACCGGGCGCGGTGACGGGCCGCGGCGCCCACCGGCGGGCGCGCGGGGCGGGAGGTGCCTACGATCCGGGCACGAGTCATACACGCGGCTCCCCCGCACGGTGAGGCGAGGTGTCCCGTGGGCAGCACCACCCTGGTCGACGGCGTGGCCGACCTGGCCGCCGAGGCCGCCGAGCAGTCCACCCCCGACGACCTGCTGCGGCGCCTGGCGGACGTGGCCGCCCGGCACCTGGCCGTCGACGGCATCGGCGTCGTGGTCCTCGAGGACGGCGCGGCCCGCTTCGTGCACGCCGACTGCGGCGCCGTGGACACCGTCGAGCGGTTGCAGCAGCTCGTGCAGGAGGGGCCCTGCCGCGACGCGGCCGAGACCCGCTCCGACGTCGTCGTGGCCGACCTCGCCGACCCCGCGCAGACGGCGTGGCCGGAGTTCGTCGCCCGCGCGCTGGCGCTGGGGCTGGGCGCGGTGCTCGCGGTGCCCCTGGTCAGCCGCGGCCGCACCTGGGGCGTGCTGGACCTGTACCGGCACCGCGCCGGGCCGTGGACGGCCGGCGAGATCGCCACGGCGCACCTGCTCGCGCGCGTGGCGGTCTCCTACCTGGTGATGGCCGCGGACCGCGACGAGGCCCGCCGCGCCCAGGCCGAGCTGGCCCACCGCAGCACCCACGACCCGCTGACCGGGCTGCCCAACCGGGTCCTGCTCTTCGACCGCCTCGAGCACGCGCTGCGCGCGGCCCGCCGCCACCACCGCGTCGTCGCGGTGCTCTTCCTCGACCTGGACCGCTTCAAGGCCGTCAACGACACCTTCGGCCACGCCGCCGGCGACACCGTGCTGACCACCGCCGCCACCCGGATGGCGGGCGTGCTGCGCGACGAGGACACCCTGGCCCGGCTGGCCGGTGACGAGTTCGTCGTGCTCTGCGAGGACCTGCCGCAGGCGGAGGCCGGCGAGCTGGCCGAGCACGTGCAGGCGGTCACCTCCCGGCTGCGCCGCGCCCTGGCCGAGCCGATCCGCGTCGGCGGCGTCGACCTCGTCGTGCGCGCCAGCATCGGCACCGCCCTCGGCGACGGCCGCCGCAGCGCCGACGAGCTGCTCGCCGACGCCGACGCGGCGATGTACCGGCTCAAGCACGGCCCCGGCCACCTCCGGGACCGCCCCGAGGGCCCGGGCGACGGCGGGTCGGTGCGCCGGCTGGAGCGGCAGGTGCTGCAGGCACTGCCGCAGGGGCAGCTGCGGGTGCACTACCAGCCCATCACCGACCCCACCGGGCACGTGCACGCCGTGGAGGCGCTGCTGCGCTGGCAGCACCCGGAGCAGGGGCTGCTGCCGGCGGCCCGGTTCATCGACCTCGTCGCCGGCACCGAGGCGGTCGTCGGCATCGGGCGGTGGGTCCTCGAGCAGACCTGCGCGCAGGTGGCGCGCTGGCAGCGCGAGCTGGGCGCCCGCGCCCCCGCCACCGCCTACGTGAACCTCGGCGCCCGCGAGCTCGCCGACCCCGGCCTCACCGGCGCCCTCACCACCGCGCTGCGCACCCACCGCCTCGACCCCGAGCAGCTGGGCCTGGAGCTGCTGGAGAACAGCTTCAGCGACCTCCAGGTGCTGCCCGCCCTGCACGAGCAGCAGCGCCGCGGGCACCCGCTGTCCGTCGACGACTTCGGCACCGGCTACTCCTCGCTCTCGCGCCTGGTGGAGCTGCCGGTGCGGATGGCCAAGATCGACCAGAGCTTCGTCGCCGGCCTCGCCGACGACCCCCGCCGCCGGGCCCTCGTCGACGCCGTCGTCACCGTCGCCACCAGCCTGGACCTGCGCGTCATCGCCGAGGGCGTCGAGACCGCCGAGCAGGCGAGCCGGGCCGCCGAGGCCGGCTGCCACTACCTGCAGGGCTTCCACTGCGGCCACCCGCAGCCGGGCGAGGCCCTCACCGCGCTCTGGGCGGGGTGAGCGGCCCGGGGTGCAGCTCGGTGCGCAGCTCGTGGGCACCGTCGGCGGTGCGCGCCTCGTACCAGGTGCGCACCGCGCCGCCCGGCAGCACGAGGACGTCCAGGTAGCGGCAGTCGGCGACCGGCCGCGCCGCGGGGCGGAACGCGGTCCCGGCCGACCCGGCCGGGCCGGTGGGCGCGGCGATCCCGGTGCGCTCGCACCAGTTCTCCGCGGCGCTCGCCCGGCCGTCGTAGGCGGCGCGGCCGTCCGGCAGCAGCGCCGTCAGCCGGGCACCGCGCGCGTCCCAGCCGCCCGGGGCGCCGCGCAGCACCGTCGCCACCGGCGTCCACGTCCAGCCGTCGGCGCTGACCAGCTCCACCGTGCTCATGCGGTCCTCCGCTCCCGGCACGTCGAGCGGGTGGCGGCACGCCCACATCCGCCAGCGCCCGCCCTCGCGGCGCACCACGGGGTCCTTGAAGCCCTCCAGCGCGTCCCCCGGCACCACCGGCCGCCAGGGCGCGTCCGCGAGCCCGGCGAGCGTCGGCGCCTCGCTCGCGCCGATCCACCAGTGCAGGCTGCCGGGGGTGGCGAACCCCGCGAACAGCCGCCAGCCGGTGGCGGTGCGCACGAGCGCGGGGCGTTCCAGCATCGCCGCGCCCGCCCGCTGCGGGCGCAGGCGCACGACCTCCTCGGTCGCCACGCCGTCGGCCGTGCGGGAGAGCACGAGGGCGTCCCCGTCGGCGCGCTCGCGGTGGGCCAGGACGATCCCGCCGTCGTCGTCGAGGGCGGCGCAGGAGGCGCCCGCCCACCGCTGCGGACCGGTCGCCGGGGCGGGGACGGCGACGCTGCTGGGTGCGCTTCCGGGGATCACCCGACGAGCGTGCGCCGCGCCGCCCCCGCCGGGAAGTGGCAGGACTGCCGGGGAGGGCGGGTTTCCTGCCACGATGGGCGCGTGCCTCTCGCGCGGGTGACCGCCCTCGTCGGTGAGCGGGTCGCGCCGTTCGAGCTGGGCATCGCCGTCCAGGTGTTCGGCACCGACCGCCGCGACGACGACCCGGCCCTGCCGCACCCGCTCTTCCGGGTGGCGGCCGCCTCCCCCGGGCCGGTGCCCGCCGCCGCGGGCTTCGACGTCCTCGTCCACCACGGCCTCGAGGCGCTCGCCGACGCCGACCTCGTCGTCGTCCCGGCCTGGCCCGCCCTGGACGCCCCGGTCGCCGAGCCCGTGCTGGAGGCCGTGCGCGCGGCCGTCGGGCGCGGCGCCCGGTTGCTGACGATCTGCACCGGCGCGTTCCTGGCCGCCCGGGCCGGTCTGCTCGACGGCCGCCGCGCGACGACGCACTGGCAGTTCACCGGCCTGCTCGCCGAGCGCCACCCGCGGGTGCGCGTCGAGCACGACGTCCTGCACGTCGACGACGGGCCCGTCACCACCAGCGCGGGGGCCGCGGCCGGCATCGACGCCTGCCTGCACGTGGTGCGCACCGAGCACGGCGCCGCCGTCGCCAACGCCCTCGCGCGGCGCATGGTCACCGCGGCCCAGCGCGCCGGCGGTCAGGCCCAGTTCGTCGAGCGGCCCGTCCCGCGCAGCACCGCCGAACCCGGCATCGCGGAACTGCAGGACTGGGCGCGCGCGCACCTGCACGAACCGCTGACCGTGGACGCGCTGGCCCGCCGGGCGCTGATGTCCCCGCGCACGTTCGCCCGCCGCTTCCGCGAGGCGACTGGGACGACCCCGCACCGCTGGCTGGTGGAGGAGCGCGTGCGCCGCGCCGAGGAGCTGCTGGAGAGCACCGACCTCACCGTGGAGGCGATCGCCGCGCGCACCGGCACGGGCACCGCCGAGGCGCTGCGCGCGCAGTTCACCGCACGCCGCGGCGTCGGGCCGGCCACCCACCGCCGCACCTTCCGCGCCCCGGGCACCGCGGGCGCTGCGGGGCCCCGCGGCTGAGGGCCGCTCGTCCCCAGCGTGTGGAGGCGCCTGGGGACGCACCGCGACCCGTCCGTGATCTTCCACGGCGCGCATCCCCGATCGGTGATCTTCCACGGTGCACCGTGGGAGATCACCGATCGGGAGGGCGGTCAGGTGGAGGGGTCGGCGTAGCGCAGGACGGCGCCGATGCCGTCGACGAGCTCGACGCCGTCCTCCACCAGCTCGATGTCGGCGTCGGAACCGGCCAGGGCCCGGATGATCGCCGCGTCGGCGCGGACCTCGAACGGGTCGCTCACCCCCAGGGCGCGGACCTCGTCGGCGGACGTGCCGATCGCCAGCGGGTCGTCCCCGATCCACAGCGTCGCCGTGGAGCTGGGGTCGTCGCGCAGCAGCAGGGTGCGCACCTGGCTGCGGCGCAGCGCGGCGACGACCGCGGTCAGCCCCTCCGCGGCCGCGCCGGAGCGGCCGCGCTCCTGCACGAACGCGTCGAGGACGGTCTTGCGGCGCTCGGCGCGGACGGCGTCGACCGCCTCCTCGACGGCGGCCGCGAACGCCTGCTCGTTGGCGCCCGGCGAGCGGCTGCCGCCCTGCACGTCGACGAGCAGGTCGAGCACCGCCGGGGAGGCCTTGCCGCGCAGCGCGGCGGCGGCCTTGGTGTCGCCGGTGAGCACGACGACCTCGGGGCGCTCGGTGCGCACGATGCGGTCCAGCTCCTCGGCGACGGCCGCGGCGTTGTGGTCCCAGGAGTCCTGGACGGCGTGCTGGTAGCGCAGGTGCGCCCACCCGCCGCCGGGGATCTTGTGGATGAGGTCGTGCCCGCCCTCGACGGTCCGGGTGCGGGCGGGCTCGACGGCGTGCGAGCGGGCCATGGTGATGTCGGCGCCCGTGCGGTCCAGCACGACGAGGGCGTAGCGCACGTCGTCGGCCAGCGAGCGCACGAGCGGCATGAGGTGCGCCACGGGTCCGCTGGCGCTCTCCTCGCGCAGCGGCGGGCCGGGCAGCAGCACGTGCAGCTCCAGCCCTTCGGCCGAGGCGAGCATGGCGCGGCCGACCCGGCCGCCGACGCCGGTGGGCTCGGTCGCCACGCCGTCCAGCGCCTGCAGCGCCGGTTCGGGAGCGCCCTGGTCCAGCAGCACGGTGCGTGCGTCCTGCCAGCGCACGTCGAACTCGTGGGCGCCGTTCTCCCGGTCGCGGGTGGCGTCGGCGTAGACGGACACGTGCGGTCCGGGGGCCAGGGCGACGTCCTTGAGCCAGTCGAGCTTCACGGAGGAACCTCCTTGCGACGGTGCGGTGGTACTCCTCTCGTACCCGTGACCCAGCGTGTCAACGCCTGCTCCTTCACGCGAGCCGGTCCGCGTCGGGCCCCACGTACACCCAGCGCCCCGCGCGGCGGGCGAACAGCGAGCGCTCCGCCTGCACCCCGCGCCGGCCCGCCCGGCGGTGGTGCGCCTCGAACTCCACCGTGCCGGTGTCGTCGAACGGGCCGCCGCCGCTCGTGCCCAGCACGACGAGGCGCCGCCAGCGCACGTCGTCGTCGAGCACCAGCTCGCGCGGGCGGGTGGCCGGGTCCCAGGTGCGCAGCAGGTGCGCGACGTCGCCGAGCGCGAAGGCCGTGTAGCGCGAGCGCATGAGCGCCTCGGCCGTGGGCGCCTCGGCCCCGGCGAGGTGGCGGCCGCAGCAGGCCTCGAAGGCCTCGCCCCAGCCGCAGGGGCAGGGCGCGCCGGGTGCGGGGGCCGCGGGGTGTCCGGGGGTGCTCACGGGTCCACCGTGCCAGCAGCCGCGGTGCTCGCGCGCACCCGCAGCCGGGCCGGGGAGGTGTCGTCGTAGCCGGCCACGGACAGCCCGGCCGGCACCCGCAGGCCGAGGTCGGCGGCCGCGGCGAGCACCCCGACCGCGGACAGGTCGTCGGCGGCCAGGACGGCGGCGCGGCGCTCGGGCGACACCTTCGGCGAGCCCTGGAGCACGAGGGAGACCAGCGACTCGGAGAACCCGGCGCGGGCGGCGACGTCCCGGACGGTCGCCCGCCGCCCGTGCTCCACCGCCACCGCCCGTCCTTGACACCCCCGTCGCCCGGCCACCACCCTCGAGCGCCATTGGACCGGTCCAACACCGTCGTTCCCGGGAGCCTGCGCATGTCCGACCTGCACCTCGCCCTGGCCGGCGTCGGCCGCATCGGCGCGATGCACGCCCGCCACCTCGTCTCCACCCCCGGCGTGGGCAGGCTGACCGTCGCCGACGCCGACGCCGGCCGGGCCCGCGAGGTGGCCAGCGCCCTCGGCGCCGACTGGGCCCCCGACACCGCCGCGCTGCTGGCGCGCGGCGTCGACGGCCTGCTCGTGGCCACCGGCACCGCCCAGCACCCCGAGCTCATCGCCGCGGGCGTGCGCGCGGGCGTGCCGGTGCTCTGCGAGAAGCCCGTCGCCCCCGACGTGGCGTCCTCGCTGCCGGTGCTGGAGCTCGTCGAGGCCGCCGGCGGCGTCGTCCGCATCGGCCACCAGCGCCGCTTCGACGCCGGCTACCGCGAGGCCCGGCGCGCCCACGCCGCCGGCGAGCTCGGCTGGCTGCACGCCGTGCGCGCGACCACCTGCGACGCCGCCCCGCCGCCGGTGGCGTTCCTGGCGACCTCCGGCGGGCTGTTCCGCGACTGCAGCGTCCACGACTTCGACGTGCTGCGCTGGACCACCGGCCGCGAGGTCGTGGAGGTCACCGCGCGCGGCAGCAACAACGGCGACCCCGCGATCGGCCGCGTCGGCGACGTCGACACCGCGCTGGCCGTGTGCACCCTCGACGACGGCACCCTCGCCGTCGTCACCGCCTCCCGGTACAACGGCGCCGGCCACGACGTGCGGCTGGAGCTGCAGGGGTCGCTGGGCACGCTCGTCGTCGGCCTCGACGAGCGGTCCGCGCTGCGCTCGGCCGAGCCGGGCGCCACCTTCCCCGCCGGGCCCGCGCACACCACCTTCGCCGAGCGCTTCGCCGACGCCTACCGCGCCGAGGTCGCCGCCTTCGCCGACCTCGTGCGCGGGACCGCGGGCCCGGCGGACGACCTGTGCACGCTCGCGGACGCCGTGGCCGCCGCCCGCGTCGCCGACGCCGCCCAGGAGTCGCTGCGCAGCGGGGCGCCCGTGCGCCTGGACGCGCCGGTCGCGGTGCCGTGAGCAGCGGTGCCGCGAGCGGGTGCGCCGCGGGCCTCAGGCGCAGATGTCGTCGGTGGCCACCCGGCTCGTGATGCTCGCGCTCGGCGCCGGCGCGGCGGGCACCGCGCCGGTCACGCGGGAGCGGACGTCGGTGACCGCCACGGTCGGCGAGGCGACCTCGACGACGATGCTGCGGCCCAGGGTGGCGTCCTCCTGGATCGTGGCGCCGCCCAGGGCGGCGGCGACGGTCCTCGCCGAGTCGGCCCGGTCGGTGCCGTGGCGCACGAGGACGCCGGTGCCGGGCGCCGTCGCGGGGCCGTCGCCGGTGCCGGCGACCGCGAACCCGACCCCGGCCAGCTGGTCGGCGACCGTGGACGCCGTCCCGGCGGGAGCGCCCACGTTGAGCACCCGCACGGAGATGTCCGAGGGCGCCACGAGCAGCTCCGAGCTCGCCGACGGGTCACCGGTGGGGGTCGCCGTCGGGGTCGCCGACGGCGGGCCCGCGGTGTCGGTGCGGATCTGCTGCCACAGCGCCGAGGCCGCGGCGGTCCACTGCACGCGGGCCTCGTTCCTCGGGTACGGCTCGGTGGGAACGGTGATGAACTGCACGCCGTCCGCGGGCATCTTCTGCAGGCTCTGGGCCAGGCCCACCGACTCCGTCAGGCTCGCCAGGCCGGGGTCGGCGGTCACCGACTTCGTCGCCGCGTCGAGGAAGGAGTACAGCCGGTCCGGGCGCAGCAGCACCTGCGAGCTGGTGATCTTCTGCACCATCGAGGACATCAGCGCCTGCTGGCGGCCGATGCGGGAGATGTCCGAGCCGTCGCCGATGCTGTAGCGGGCCCGGGCGTAGGCCAGCGCCGTCTCCCCGTCGACGTCCTCGTGGGTGCCGGCGGGCAGGTGCAGGTTCGCCTTGGTGTCGTCGATGTCCTCGGGGGTGCAGATCGTCACCCCGCCCAGCGCGTCCACCATCGAGCGGAAGCCGCTGAAGTCGATGACGGCGTAGTGGTCGACGTAGACCCCGGTCAGCGACTCGACCGTGCTGATCGTGCAGGCCGCACCGCCCTCGGAGAAGGCGGAGTTGAACATGTCCAGCCGCGGCGGGACCTGCTCGCCGGTGGTGGAGGAGGTGCACGCGGGGATCTGCACGACGGAGTCCCGCGGGATGCTCACGATCGTCGCGCTGCGCCGGTCCGCCGACAGGTGCACGAGCACCGTGGTGTCCGAGCGGGCGCCCGGGTCGGCGGCCTCGCCGCCGTACGCGTCACCGCTGCCGTCGGCCAGGGCCCGGGTGTCGCTGCCCATGACGAGGATGTTGACGGCGTCGTTGCCGGTCGTCGGGTCGGCGGTCGACTCGTCGCTGGGCCGGTCCCCCAGCAGCCCCGACAGGTCCCGGGCCTGGATGTTGCCCTGCAGCCGGTGGTAGGCGTAGACCCCGCCGCCGGCCGCCAGGACCGCCAGCACGAGCACGCCGACGGCCAGCACCCGCAGCACGCGGAAGGCCGCGCCGTGGGCGTGGCTGGAGTGCTGGCCCCGGGCGCGGCGGCCCGCGCCGGGCACCGTGCTGGGCTGCGGGTCGTCGGTCGAGGTGGCCACGCCGTCACGGTAAGGCCGCAGCGGGGCCTCCCCGGACGCGGTCGCGCACAGTTGCGCAGCGTGTGCGCGATGCCTTCACAGCCCGCTCAGGAACCGAGCTGGTCCTGCAGGGTGTCGTTGTACTCGTCGTTGCACGCTTGCACCGCCGCCTGGTCGTTGCCGGCCTCGCGCAGGCAGTCGGTGAGGTCGGCGCCGCCGTTGTTCCAGAAGGCGGCGCCGGCGGCGATCCAGATGGCGGTGAAGACCGCGCTGGCCAGCAGCGCGACGGCGTTGACGGCGACGGCGGCGATCGCCGTGCCGCGGTTGGTGGCGAGCCCCCGCTTGGCGCGGCGCATCGCCACGATCCCCAGGACCAGCCCCACGAGCGCCAGCGGCAGCCCCAGGAAGATCCAGCACGTCAGCAGCGCGAGGACGCCCAGGACGAGCGCGGCGACGGCCATCCCGTTGCGGGGCTTGGCGCCGTAGGGCTCGGAGTAGCCGCCGTAGCCGCCCCCGTAGCCGCCCTGCTGCCCGCTCGGGTAGCTGCCCTGCCCGTGCTGCTCGGCCATCCGGTCCTCCTCGATCGTGGAGCTGGGAGTCTGCCAAGCAGACGCACCGGGCGCGACTTCAGTTCCCCTCGACCGTGCCGTCGTTGATCGCCAGGTGGTCGGCGACCGCCGGGAAGACCACCGTGAAGCACAGCAGCAGGAGGCCGGCCGCCACCAGCAGGCTGATGAGCAGCCGCACCCACCACGGGCCGGGCAGCGCCCGCCACCACCACGCGTACACCGCGACCTCCTAGTCCACGGCCGCGAGCGAGGCCGGCGGCCCCGCCGAGCGGTCCTGGGCCGACTCCAGCAGGGCGTGCACCACGTAGCGCTCGCGCGCGGAGTGCATCGGGTGGCAGGCCGTCATCGTCAGCCACGCCTGCGTCGGGTCGGCCCCCGGCTGGTCGGGCACCGGGGCGATGACCGAGACCTGCTTCGGGCTGACGACCTGGGAGGAGGCCACCCGGTAGGTGAACCACCGCGTCGCGGTGGCGACGACGACGGCGTCGCCGGGCCGCAGGTCGGCGATGAGGTGGAACGGCTTGCCGTAGGTGACGCGGTGACCGGCGAGGGCGAGGTTGCCGACCTGCCCGGGCACCGCGGTGCCCTCGTAGTGGCCGATGCCCTCCTTCAGCTCCTCGGTGCCGGTGCCCTCCACGACGGGGACGGCGTAGTCGGAGCCGAAGCGCGGCACGTAGAGGACGGCGAACGCGTCCCCCGCCGGCGGGGTCTGGTCGACGTCGGGCACGACGGGCGCCGCGGTGCCGGTCGCGGACGGCGCGGGCACCGGGGCGGCGGGCGCGGCGGCGTCCCACTGCTCGGTCAGCGAGCTCACGGTCGCCGCCTGCGCCCGGCCGCTGGTCAGGTCGGTCCAGTGCAGCTGCCAGACGACGAACAGCAGCACGAGCACGCCGGCCGTCAGCAGCAGCTCGCCGAGCGCGGAGACCGCCCGGCGCATCACGCGGCACCCGCTCGCGCGTGCGAGGGCCGGGTCGTGCCGTCGAAGGCGGGCAGCTGCAGGTCGTCGGCCCCGGAGACCTCGTAGCCCAGGCCGTAGGCGGCCACGTACTGCCGGTAGACCGCCACCTCGGGGCTGGCGGCGAGCGCGGCGCGCAGCGCGTCGGGGTCGCCGACGGCCGCGATGCGGTACGGCGGGGAGTACGTGCGCCCCTGCAGCACGAGGACGTTGCCGACGCAGCGCACCGCCGACGTCGAGACGATCCGCTGGTCCATGACGACCATGGCCTCCGCACCGCCGTTCCAGAGCGCGTTGACGACGGCCTCGACGTCCTGCTGGTGCACCACGAGGTCGTCGGGGACCGCACCCGCCGGTCGCGGCCGGTCCGTCGGCGCGTCGTCCAGCACGACGGCGACGCCCGGCCCGCGCACGGCGAGCGCGCCGGAGGCGGTGCCCAGCGCGGGGTCGGCGAGCGGGTCGCCCGGCCCCGGGGCGCCGGCGGCGGCCCGGGGGGCGCTCAGCTGATCCACCTGCGCGCGCAGCGCGCTCACCTGCTGCGAGCGCAGCTCGTTCTCCCGCGAGCGCTGGGCGACGAGCGTGCCCAGGTCGGCGGACTCCGAGCGCAGGTCGGTGCCGCGCGAGGTCTGCGCGCTCGTGGCGAAGAGCAGCCCGGCGGCCGCGAGCACCCCGGCGACCGCGGTCCGGCGGGCGGCCCGACGGCCGACCCCTGCTGCACCCACCCGGCCTCCTCCCCCTCCGTCGTGCTGTCGGGACCGACCGCACACCGGTCGTCGCACTACGCTAACCAGGTGAGGACGTGCCGCGTCCCGCCCACCCCCCTGACCCGGAGGTCGACGTGCCCCGCCCCGAGAACGAGCCCGACCAGCCCGCCGGCCGCAGGCGGCTGCGCCGCGCCGCCCGGAGCGAGGACGGCGTGGCCGCCGCGGACCGCGCCGTCAAGGCGAAGAACCAGCTCACCCCCCGCTGGTGGATCTTCCTCATGGTCGCCCTCATGGTGGCCGGGCTGCTGTGGATCGTCGTCTTCTACCTGTCCAGCTCGCAGCTGCCGGTGCCCGGGTGGCGCAACTGGAACCTCGTCGCGGGCTTCGGGCTGGTGCTCGTGGGCTTCGCGATGACGACCCGCTGGCGCTGACCTCGCTCGCCCGGGTGAACACCGGGCCCGTCCGGGCGACCCTCCCCGTACGTCACGGTTAGGCTCCCGGCGTCGGCCGGTCCCGGTGCGACGCGACGCGACCGGAGGGCCGCTGTGCTGCACGTCGTCTACCGCTCCCACGGCGGGGAGAACGCCAAGGGCCGACCGGCCTGGTACTCCAAGCCGCTGGCCCTGGCGTCCTTCCTGCGCGCCGTCGAGTCGGCGGGTGAGCCGGTCGACGTCCTCTTCCTCAACGACGGGCCGCTGCCGCACCCGCTGCTGACCGCGATGCGCGCCAGCGGCCGGGTGCGGGCGATCACGGGCGGGACCAACCGCGCCAGCTACCTCGCCGGGCTCCGGCTCGCGGTGCGCTCCGGCTTCGACGACGACGACGTCGTCCTGCTCGCCGAGGACGATTACCTGTGGCGCCCCGACGCGCTCCGCTCGCTGCTGGCGACCGCCGCCCAGCGGCGCGCCGAGTACTGGGCGCCCTACGGCACCGGCACCCACGACGACGTCGACGGCCGCACCCGCGCGGAGCGGCTGCCGCGCACCGGGCGCGGGGAGACGCAGGTGCCCGCCGACGTCGTGCGCTGGGTGCCCCACGCGTCCACCACCAGCACCTTCGCCGTGCGGGTGGGGGCGCTGCGCCAGGACCACCGGCTGCTCGTGCTGTGCTGCCTGTCCGGCGGCGACTTCGACCACACCAGCTTCCTGGCCGTGCGGGGCGTGCCCCGCTTCGGCCTGCGCGACCTGCTCGTGCACCACCCGGGGACCTCGGCGTCGCCGCTGGTGCGGGCCGCCCGGGCCGCCTACCTCACCGCCACCCGCTCGGCCGTCGACCTCGCCTCGCTGCGCCGGCCCGCGCACCGGCGGCGGCTGGCCGCGGCGGACCCGGCGCTGTGCACGCACATGGAGGACGGCTGGCTCGCCCCGGCGCCCGCCGGCGCCCCGGACTACTGGGAGGAGCTGGCGGCGAGCACCCGCCGCTGGGCCGCCGCCCACCCCGTGCTGTCCCGGGTCGTCTAGCTCGGCGGAGCCGTCCCGGGTTGTCCACCGCCTGGGGACGGCTTGTGGACGAGCGGGGGACGACGGGCCCGGGCGTGGGGACGGCGGTGGCGCTGTCCACAGCCCTTGTCCACCGGTTCATCCACACCGTGTGGACAGCTGTGGGAAACCCCGTCGTCCGTCCACAGGTGTGCACAGGCGCGGTGGACGGACGGTCCACAGCTCAGAACGGCGAGCGGGTGGCCGCGTAGCCCAGGAGGGCCACCAGCACGACCGCGACGACGGCCAGCCCCGACCACTGCAGCACCGCGTCGCCGCGCCGGCCGCGGGCCAGCACCCACGAGACCGCGGCACCGGTGAGCAGCCCGCCGAGGTGGGCCTGCCAGGAGATGCCCGCCACGAGGACGCCGATGGCGAAGTTGACGACGATGAGGCCGACGATCTGACCGGTCTGGCGGCCCAGGTGCCGGTTGACGACGAACAGCGCCGCGAACAGGCCGAAGATGGCGCCGGAGGCGCCCACGAGGACGCTGTAGGCGGTGAAGGGCAGCAGCAGGGCACCCGCGGCGCCGCCCAGCGCCGACAGCACGTACAGGGCCGTGAAGCGCAGCCGGCCCAGGATCGGCTCCAGGTACTGCCCGGTGATCCACAGGGCGTACGTGTTGAGCAGCAGGTGCAGCAGGCCCCCGTGCAGGAACGCCGAGGTCAGCGGCTGCCACCAGGTGCCCGGGCCGAACGCGTTCTCGTAGGGGCCGTTGACCAGCGGCAGCCAGGCGTAGACCTGCGGGGGCAGCACGTACTGCCCCGCGAAGGCCACCAGGCAGGCGGCGATGAGCACCTTCGTGACGGCGGTGTCCCTGGTGCGCAGCGCACCGCCGAAGGTGGTGCGGGGCGCGCGGACGGTGCGGGCCGCCTCGGCCACGCAGTCCACGCACTGCACCCCGACCGC
The DNA here is from genome assembly GCF_050871885.1 of Kineococcus aridisoli. Lineage (NCBI taxonomy): Bacteria > Bacillati > Actinomycetota > Actinomycetes > Kineosporiales > Kineosporiaceae > Kineococcus > Kineococcus aridisoli. Next base: position 79,047 of record NZ_JBJLSF010000004.1, read on the forward strand.
GGCGGGGCGCTGGCACTGCGGGCAGACGGGGCGCTCGCAGCGCTGGCAGCGCACCCACGACTCGCGGTCGGGGTGGCGCGGGCAGACGGGGACGTCGCTCGCGGGCGGGATCGGCTCGGCGCTCACGGAGGGCTCAACGCCCGGGACGTCCCCGTCGTTGCCCGCTGCCGGGCCCGGAGTGCTCAGTCGCGCTCGACGTCGACGCTGGAGATGACGACGGGCTCGCGCGGGGCGTCCGCGGGTCCGGTCGCCACCGAGGCGATGGCGTCCACGACCTGGCGGCTGGCGTCGTCGGCGACCTCGCCGAAGATCGTGTGCCGGCCGTTGAGGTGGGAGGTCGGGGCGACGGTGATGAAGAACTGCGAGCCGTTGGTGCCGTGACCCGCGATCTTGCCCGCGTTGGCCATGGCGAGCAGGTACTTCTTGTCGAAGCGCAGGTCCGGGTGGATCTCGTCGTCGAACTGGTACCCCGGGCCGCCGCGGCCGTCACCGCGCGGGCAGCCGCCCTGGATCATGAAGCCGTCGATGACGCGGTGGAAGGTCAGCCCGTCGTAGAACGGCTCCGTCCGCTTCTCACCCGTGGCGGGGTCCTGCCACTCCTTCGTGCCCTCGGCGAGGCCGACGAAGTTCGCCACCGTCTTCGGGGCGTGGTTCTCGAACAGTTCCAGGCGGATGTCGCCGTGGTTGGTGTGCAGGGTGGCGTGCATGGGCCCATGCTCCCACGGCCCGGCGCCGTCCACGCTGGCGGAGAGTCCCGGGGTGCGGTGTGATGGCCGCTGGTGATCCAGGCACCGGGCACGTGCGGAGCCGTGCGCTCGTTGCCACGACCAGTGCGGGTCCACCGCCAGACGACAGGAGGAACGGATGTCCCTGACGACGAAGAACCGGTCGGACACGCTGCAGGCGCAGGTGCGCGAGCAGGGTGCGGCGCTCGCCGAGAAGGTGGGTCCCGCCGTCGACAGCGCCCGCGAGTGGGCCACCCCCCGGGTGGAGGCGGCCATCGCCGCCGCCGTCCCCGCGGTCGAGAACGCCCGCGCCACGATCGTCGACGAGCTGCTGCCGCGCCTCGCGGAGGTCCTGCAGGAGGCCACCGAGAGCGCCAGGGAGAACGCGGCGCCCGCGGTGACCGCCGCCACCACCGCGGCGACGGCGGCCGCCGCCTCCGCCGCCGGCACCGCGAAGACCGCCCGCAAGGGCCTGGAGGTCGCCGGCAAGAGCGCCCTCGAGGCCGGCAAGGGCGCCAAGGCGGCCGCCGCGGCGAGCGCCCTGGCCGGCGGGAAGGTGGCCGCCCAGCGCTCCAGCGACGCCCTCGCCGTCCTCAAGGGCGAGGCCGTGGTGCACAAGGCCGAGGAGAAGTCCGGCCGCGGCCGGAAGCTCCTGCTCGTCACGCTGCTGCTCGCCGGTGGCGCGGCCGCGTTCGCCGCGGTCCGCGGGCGCTCCAAGGAGGACCCGTGGGCGACCCCGGGCGCCGCCTGGACCCCCGCCCCCCCGGCCTCGACGCCCAGCACCCCGGGCACCCGCGCCAGCGCCGACCGCCTCGAGGAGGCCAGCTCCACCGGCACCTCCGGCACGGGCAGCGCGTTCGCCGCGTCCGGGACCTCCGGCGAGCCCAGCACCACGCAGGTGCCGGACCCGGCGGGGAGCGGCCCGTCCGACACGACGACCCGGATCGCGCCCGCGCCCGGTGAGCCGACGCTCGAGTCCGGCTCCTCCGAGTCCTCCGAGCCCCGGGACTCCTGACCCCCGCCCCGAGCGGACGACGAAGGCCCCCACCGCGTGCGGTGGGGGCCTTCGTCAGGTCCGGGTGGAGGCGAGGGGACTCGAACCCCTAACCCCCTGCTTGCAAAGCAGGTGCGCTACCAATTGCGCCACGCCCCCCGGGGGCTGCCGGTGCTCAGCGCACCGTGTCGGTCGCCTCGGCCCACAGGTCGCGCTCGGCCTTGGCCGACGCCTTGCGGCGCCAGAGGACGACGGCACCCGCGGCAGCAGCCACGACGAACAGCTTCTTCACGGGTCCTCCTCCTCGACCGCACGTCGCCCGCACGGGCGACGACGCAGCACGCTAGCACGGTGGGCCACGCACGGTGATCGGCGTCCGCCTCAGGTCCCGGCGGGCGCGGCCGACGGGAGGGCGACATGCTCCCCTCCCCCACAGCGCCCCCGCCCCCCGGGCCGCCGGCGCCGCAGCGCACCGCGCTCGTGCACGAGTGGATCGCCGCCCGCGCCGGCGCCGAGCAGGTCTTCGAGGTGCTCGCCGGGATGTGGCCGCAGGCGGACCTGCACGCCCTCAGCGCCGCGCCCGGGGTCCACCTGGAGCTGGGGGGCCGCCGGGTGCGGACCACCGCGCTCGACACCGCGCCGCTGCGGGAGCGGCGCGCGCTCGCGCTGCCGCTGATGCCGCTCGCCTGGCGCGCGCACGCCCGCGAGGTGCAGGGCGGCTACGACCTCGTCGTCAGCAGCCACCACGCCTTCGCCAGCGCCAACCGCCTCGTCGCCCCCGGCGGGGCCCACCTGGCGTACGTGCACACCCCCGCCCGCTACGTGTGGACCCCCGAGCTCGACGGGCGCGGGACCTCCCCCCTGCTGGCGCCCGCCCGCGCCGCGCTGCGCGCGCTGGACCGCCGCAGCGCCGCCCGGCTGACCGCGGTCGCCGCCAACAGCCGCGAGGTCGCCCGCCGCGTCGAGCGCTGCTGGCACCGCGAGGCCGTCGTCGTCCACCCGCCCGTCGACGTCGACGCCCTCGACCCGGCCCTGGCCGGTCCCGACGAGCTGGAGCTGCCCGCGGGCTTCCTGCTCGCCCTCGGCCGGTTCGTGCCCTACAAGAACCACGCCGTCGCCGTCGAGGTCGCCGAGCGGCTGGGCCGGCCCGTCGTCCTGGCCGGCGCCGGGCCGCTGGCCGCCGCGCTGCGCGAGCGGGCCGCCACCGCCCGCGTGCCCGTGCACGTCCTGGAGGCGCCCTCGCGCGCCCACGTGCGGGAGCTGCTGCGCCGGGCCTCCGTCCTGCTCTTCCCCGCCGTGGAGGACTTCGGGATCGTGCCCGTGGAGGCGATGGCCTCCGGCACCCCCGTCGTCGCCCCCGCCCGCGGCGGCACCGCCGACACCGTGGTGGACGGGCGCTCCGGCGCCCTCGTCGAGGACACCCGCCCCGCCGCCTACGCCGAGGCCGTCGCCCGGGCGGAGCGGTGCACCCCCGCGGCCTGCCGCGAGCAGGCCCGCCGCTTCGACGTCGCCCGCTTCCGCGCCGAGGTCCGCGCGTGGGTCGCCGCCAGCGCTCCCGGTGGCGCTCCCGGCGGCACTCCCGGCGGTGCGCCGTGGTCCTGATGCTGGCGCTCGCCGCCGCCGGAGCCCTGACCGGCCTGCTGGTCTGCTGCACGGCCGGCGACCGCACCCGGCTGACGATCGCCGCCGCGCTGGCGGTGCCGCAGCTGTTCGTCGGCCCGCTGGGCACCATGTCGCTGCCGCTGAGCCAGTGCTGGACCATCCTCATCGCGCTCTGCTGGCTGCTGGAGCGCAAGGAGCTCCCGCTGGGCGACGCCGTGCTGCGCGGGACGCTGCTGCTGGCCGCGGCCGAGGGCGCGGCGATCGCCTGGTCGCCGGACCCGCTCGTGGGCGTCCTGGAGGTCGCGCGGCTGGTCTCCTTCGCCTTCCTCGTCCTCTACGCGGTCCGGGTCGAGCGCGACGACCCGCGGGGGCTGCGCGGGCCGCTGACGCTCGTGCTGCTCTGGGCGGTCGTCGACGCGCTGCTCGTGTGGGCCTTCCGGCTCTCCCCGGCCGCGGAGTCCGCGTTCCTGCACTCCCCGCTGGCGAGCCTGGTCATCGGTCCCGACGCCATGAGCGCCTTCTTCGGCGACGGCGCCAACAACGTCACCGACCCCGCCAAGTCCGGGGGGCTGTTCATCAACGCCAACGTCTCCTCGATGTTCCTGGGCGTGTCCACCTTCGCCTTCCTCGCCCTCGGCGTCGGCGAGCGCGGCCGCCGCCGGCGCTGGTACGCCGCCGGCGCGCTCACCACCTGGTCGGCCACGTTCGCGACGGGCTCCAAGACGGCCGCGGCGCTGGCGCTGCTGCTGCCCGTCCTCGTGCGCGGCGTGCAGGTCCTCGGGCGCCCCGGCGCCCGCTGGTTCCTGCCGCAGGCCGTCGCCGTCGTCGCCCTGGGCGCCTGGCAGCTGCCGCGGCTGCTGGAGCGCTCCGTGCCCGGCTACGCCGACGCCTCCGCCCACAGCCTGGCCAGCCGGGCGCCCATGTGGGAGTTCGCCCGCCGCATGGTCGGCGAGCACCTGGTGCTGGGCCTGGGCCACGGCGGCTGGACGCGCACGATGGAGCAGTTCGCGGCCCTGGGCATCGAGGCGCTGCCGCCGCACAACCTCCTCATCGCCGCCTGGGCGGCGTGCGGGCTGGGCGGCGTCCTGGCGCTGCTCGTCCTGGCCGTCACCGTCCTCGTGCGGCTGACCGCCACCGTCGTGCGCCGGGTCGGCAGCCCGCTGGCCCGCACCGCGGCCTTCGCGCTGGGCGCCTGGCTGTGGGTGCTCGTGCACGGCATGGGCGACAACACCGCCGTCTACGGGGAGTCCAAGACGATGATCCTGCTCGCGCTGCTCATCGGCCTGGTCACCGCGCGCGCCGCCCGGCCGGCCGCCGCCGTCCCGGCGCAGGGGGCACCGTGCCCCGCGTAGCGGTCCTGCGCCACCGGCTCGGCGTCGGCTCCGAGCCGTTCGTGCTGGAGCAGGCCCGCCGCTTCGGGCGCTGGGAACCGGTGCTCGTGGCGCGCGACGCGCTGCCCGCGGGCCTGGAGCTGCCCGCCGCCAGCCTCGTCGAGAGCGCCGGCCGGCGCGCCGCCGCCGCGCACACCGCCGGCGTCGGCTCCCGCCCGCTGGCCGCGCTGCTGCGCGAGCTGCGCGTCGACGCCGTCCTGGCCCACTTCGGCGTCGAGGGCGCCTGCGCGCTGCCCGCCACCCGCCGCGCGGGGCTGCCGCTGGCGACGGTCTTCCACGGCTTCGACGCCACCTGCTCCCCCGCCGCGCTGCTGCGCGCGCGCAAGCCCTCCTGGGCGACGTACGTGCGCCGCTCCCGGCGCCTGGCCCGCGAGGGCGAGCTGTTCCTGCCCGTCTCCGAGCACCTGCGCACCCGGCTGCTGGAGCGCGGGCTGCCGGCCGCGCGCACGCGCACCCACCACCTCGGCATCGACCTCGGCAAGCTGCCCGCCGACCCGCCCGCGGCGCAGCCGCGCACCGTCGTGCACGTGGCCCGGCTGGTGGAGAAGAAGGGCACCGCCCACCTGCTGCGGGCCCTGGCGCTGCTGCCGGCGGACGTCCGGCTGGTCTGCGTGGGCGACGGTCCGCTGCGCCGGCCGCTCGGCGAGCTGGCGCGGCACCTCGGCGTCGCCGGCCGCACCACCTTCACCGGTGCCGTCGGCAACGACGAGGCCCTGCGGCTGGTGGCCGCCGCGGGCGTGCTGTGCCTGCCCAGCACCACCGCCGCCAACGGCGACCAGGAGGGGCTGGGGCAGGTGCTGCTGGAGGCCGGGGCGCTCGGGCGGCCCGTGGTCGCCACCCGCCACGGCGGCATCCCCTCGGCCGTCGTCGACGGCCGCACCGGCACCCTCGTCCCCGAGGCCGACCCCGCGGCGCTGGCCACCGCCCTCGCCCGCTACCTGGACGACCCCGCCCTGGCCGCCCGCACCGGCGGCGCCGCGCGCGAGCACGTGCGCGCGCGCTTCGACGCCGCCCGCCAGACGGCGCTGCTGGAGGACCTGCTCGACGGGCTGATCGGCGGGTCCCGGTGAGCCGCGTGCTCGTGCTCACCCGCGGGCTGCCGCTGCACCACGTGGGCGGGATGGAGTCCGTCGCGTGGGACCTGTGCCGGGCGCTCACCGCGCACGCCGAGGTCGGCGTCCTGACGACCGGCGTGCCCGGCCGGCCGGAGCGCTGCGCGCTGGAGGGCGTCGACGTGCACGCCCTGGCGGGCACCGCTCCGGGGCGCTACTCGCGCGCGTGGTGGCGCGCCTCGCGGAGCGCGCTGGCGGCCGAGCTGGCCCGCGGCGGCGTCGGCGGGGTGCTGTCGGTGAGCGCGGCCGCGCACTCCGCCCTCGACCTGCCCGCGCGGGCCGGGGCGCGGCTGGTGCTGCAGGCGCACGGCACCTCCGTCGCCGAGCTGACCTCCAAGCTGACCAGCCGGCGGGTGCGCCCGGTGCTGACCTCGGTGCGCAACGTCTCCGGCCTGCTGCGGGACGTGCGGGCCTACCGCCGCTTCGACGACGTCGTCGCCGTCGGCCCGGCCGTCGCCGCCTCGCTCACCGCGCCGCCGCTGGGCCGCCTCGTCGCGATGCCCCCCGTGCACGTCCTCGCCAACGGCGTCGACACCACCGCCTTCCGCCCCGACCCGGCGGCGGCCGCCGCCGCCCGCCGCGAGCTGGCGCTGCCGCCGGGGGCGCCGGTCCTGCTCGTGGCCGGGCGGCTGCACCCGCAGAAGCGCGTCGACCGCTCCCTGCGCTGCCTGGCCGCCCTCGACGGCGAGGCCCACCTCGTGCTGGCCGGCGACGGGCCGCAGGAGCGGGAGCTGCGCGCGCTGGCCGGCGAGCTGGGCGTCGCGCACCGGGTGCGCTTCCTCGGCGCCGTCGCCCGCGAGCGCCTCCCGGCGCTCACCGCCGCCGCCGACGCCTCGCTGCTCACCTCCCAGTGGCGCGAGGGCCTGCCGATGGCCGTCCTGGAGTCCCTGGCCTGCGGGACCCCGGTGGTGGCCGCGCGCACGACCGCGCCCGTCGACGGCGCCGGGGAGGCCGTGCGGCGCGTCGACGCCGGGGACCCCGGCGCCCTGGCCGCGGCGGTGCGCTCGGTCCTGGCCGCCGGCCGCAGCCCGCGCAGCCTGCTGCCCGCCCGCTACGAGCTGCGCGGGGTCGCCGCCGCCTACGCCCGGTTGCTGACGGGCGCGCCGTGATGCGCGCCGCCGTGCAGCGGCTGCTGCTCGGCGGCCTCGCCGGCAAGCTGCTGGGCCTGCTGCGCGAGGTGCTGCTGGCGGCCGCCTACGGCACCGGCGCACCCGCCGTCGCCAACCGCGTCGCCCAGAGCGCGACCCTCGTGCCGGTCGACCTGCTGACCGCCGACGTCCTCACCTCCGGGTTCCTCCCGCTGCACGCCCGGCTGCGGCACGCCGACCCCGCCCGCGCCGCCGCGCTCTTCCACCGGCTGCGCGCGGCGCTGTGGGTGCTGGCGGCCGTGCTCACCGGCGGGCTGCTCGTGGCCGCCCCCCTGGTCGTCGACCTGCTCGCCCCCGGGCTGGGGGCCGGCACGGCCGCCACGGCCACCGCCTTCGTGCGCACCAGCGCCCTGGGGGTCCCCAGCTACCTGCAGTTCGCGCTGCTGAGCTGCCTGGAGGTCTCCCACGGCTCCTTCCGGCTCTCCAGCCTGCGCGCGACCGGGCAGAACGCCGGCGCGCTCGCCGCGCTCGGCCTGGCCTGGTGGCTGGGCGAGCCGCTGGTGCTGGCGGGCGGCTTCGCGCTCGCCTACCTGCTCCTGCACGCCTGGGCCGAGGTGTCGCTGCGCCGTCGGGGGCTGCTGCCCGCCCGCCCCGCCAGCGGCAGCGGGGCGGGCCTGCCCGGGGAGCTGTGGCGGCGGCTGCGGCCCCTGCTGCTGCTGCCGCTCGCGCTGCAGGCCTCCGTCGTCGCCGAGCGCGTCGTCGCCTCCCTGATGGGCGAGGACGTCGTCGCCGCCGTCGACTACGCGCGGTTCGTGGCCACCACCGGGGTCAACCTGCTGGCCGTCCCGCTCGGCCTGGCCGGCCTGGCGGTGCTGTCGACGCTGGCGGCGGACGCGGCCCGCGAGCGCCTGGCGCAGCTGCTGCCGCCCCTGCTGCTCGTCGTGGCCGCGCTGTCGGTGGTGCTCACCGCCGAGGCGGCGGGCGTCGTGGAGGTCCTCTACGCGCGCGGCGCGTTCGACGACCGCGCCGTGGCCACCTCGGCGAGCGTGCTCGCCGGGCTGGGCGCGGGCTTCTGGGCGCAGTCGGTCTCGTACGTGCTCGTCAAGGCGCTCACCGCGCAGGACCGCAACCGGGCGGCGGCGACCTCGCTGCTCGCGGGGCTGGTCGTCGCCCTGGCGGTCAACGTCTGCCTGCACGACGTGCTGGGCCCGGTGGTGCTGGGGCTGGCGACGTCGGCGGGCGCGGTCGTCAGCTGCGCCGTCGCGGCGGCCCGGCTCGGCGTCGGGCGCGTGCTCGTGCGCTGGGGCGCGGCGTGCCTGCCGGTGGCGGCGCTGTCCTGGCTGGCGGCGGCCTGCGCACCGGGGTCGGGCTGGGCGGGCCTGGCGGTCGGCGCGGCCTGCGCGCTGGGGGTGTGGGTGCTCGCCGCGCTGGCGCTGCCGCCGTGGCGGCGCGTGGCCGCCGGGGTCCTGCGCGGCTGACCCCACCGGCCGACCCCACCGGCTGACCGCCTGGTGGGCGGCCCGGTGGGCGGCCCGGCCTCAACCCGGCAGCAGCCCGGCGGCCAGGGTGCGCAGCTCCTCGCCCCGGCTCGCCCAGTCGTGGCCGGCGGCCAGCCGGGCCGCCCGGGCGGGCAGCTGCGGGTCGGCGTCGGCGAGGACGTCCAGGACCCGGCGCACGAAGGCGTCCGCGCTCGCCTCCACGTGGACGGCGCCGGGGGCGGGCCGCACGGCGGGCAGCGCGGTGCTGACCACGGCGAGCCCGGCGGCCAGGTACTCGTGCACCTTCAGCGGGCTGATCCCGACGGTCAGCGGGGAGATCCGGTAGGGCACGAGGCCGACGCGGGCGGCGGCGAGCTCGGCGGCCAGCGCCGTCGGCTCCAGCGGGGCCACGACCTCGGCGCCGGCGGCCAGCAGGGCCCGCCAGGCGGGGTCGGCGGCCGTGCCGTCGGCCAGCGGGCCGATCAGCCGCACCCTGCCGCGGCCGCGCAGCGCGGTGGCCAGCCGCGCCAGCAGCGGCAGGTCGAGCTTGTGCGCGGCGAGGGTGCCGGCGACGACGACCACCGGCTCGCGCGGGGCGCTGCGCCGGCGCACGGCGTCGGCGAAGAGGGCCACGTCCGCCACGTTCGGCAGGCAGCGGGTGCGCGCGAAGCCGCGCTCGCGCAGGTGCGCCTCGACGGCGGGGCTGCTCGCGAGCGCGAGGTCGGTGCCCGCCGCCAGCGAGCGCTCGGCCGCCAGCAGCCGGCCGCGGTGGACCCCGGGGTTCTCGTGCAGCAGGTCCACGAGGTGGTACGCGGTGGCGTCCGCCAGCGCCTCCAGCCCGTAGCTGAACGGCGTGTACGTCCACAGCAGGCGGGGTCCGGGGTGCTCGACCCAGGGGCGCAGCTGCCGCGTCAGCGCCCAGCCGTTGACCGCGCGGGTGGACGGGGCGTGGTGCGGGAGCAGCCGGGGGGTGAGGACGCGCACCCCGGCGGGCACCGGGCGGCGGGTGCGCGCCGCGGGTTCGCGGCGCAGCCGGCGCAGGACGCGGCGGGCGTCACTGGGGCGCAGCCTGCGGGTTCCGGTGCCCTCGGCGAAGAGGACCGGCCAGCGCTGCGCCAGCGCCGCGGCGGCGGAGTGCTGGTTGGTGGCGATGACGGCGTCCCAGTCGGCCGTGCCGAGCACCAGCACCAGCGGCGCGCTCACCGGCCCGCGGCCGTGAGGACCTGGCCGACGGTGCGCAGCAGGATCTTCACGTCCAGCCACAGCGTCCAGTTCTCCACGTAGTGGTTGTCGAAGCGGGCCCGGTCCCCGATCGAGGTGTCCCCGCGCAGCCCGTTGACCTGGGCCCAGCCGGTGATGCCGCAGGGCACCCGGTGCCGCCACGGGTAGTCGGCGTGCTCGGCGCTGAAGCGCTCGACGAAGAAGGGGCGCTCGGGGCGGGGCCCGACGAGCGACATGTCGCCGCGCAGCACGTTCCACAGCTGGGGCAGCTCGTCCACGGAGGTGCGCCGCAGCCAGCGCCCCACCGGGCCGATGCGCTCGTCGGTGGCGATGCTCCAGCGGGTGGCGGCCTCGCGCTCGTCGGCGCGCAGCGTGCGCAGCTTCAGCAGCTCGAAGCGGCGGCCGTCGAGCCCGACGCGCTCCTGGCGGAACAGCGCGCCGGGGCCCACCTCGGGGCGCACCGCCAGCGCGGCCAGCACGAGCAGGGGGGTGACGGCGAGCAGCCCCAGCGCGGAGGCGGTGACGTCCAGGACCCGCTTGAGCGGCCAGGTGGCCGCGCGGAAGGCGGGGCGGCGCAGCTTGACCAGCGGCACACCGCGGACGGTGTGCACGAGGCGGTGGGTGCTGGTGACCTGCCAGAAGCGCGGGACGGTGAGGATCTCCACGTCCAGGCCCTGCGAGCCCCGCAGCACGTCCACGACGAGGTGCTCGGGGGCGCTGGAGAAGGCGATGACGACGACGGAGGCGTGGTGCTCGCGCACGAGGGCGGGCAGGTCGGCGATCCGGCCCAGCACCGGCAGCGTGCGCTCGCCCGCCGGCAGCCGCGGGTCGTCGTCCACGAAGCCCACGGGCAGCAGGCCGTGCTCGCCGCTGCCGAGGATGTCCACGAGCTGCTGGCCCAGCCCGCCGCAGCCGACGACGAGGGTGCGGTGGGCGACGCGGCCGCTGAGGCGGCTGCGCCGGCGCAGGGCGTACAGCACCGTGCGGGCCAGCACGACGAGCCCGGTCTGCACGAGGACGGCGTCCAGCGCCGAGGGCGCGCCGCGCCCGAGGCCGGTGGCGGTCTGGACCAGGGAGGTGACGCCGACGGCGGCGACGGCGGCGCCGAGGACCTGCGGCAGGTCGTCGAGGACGCTGAGGTCCAGGCGCGGCCGGTACAGGCCCACGCAGGCGTGCACGAGCAGCACGGAGACGGCGAAGACGCCGACGGCGGGGTCGTCGCGGCCGAGGAGGAGGACCACGAGGAGGACGCAGGTGCTGTCGGCGAGCAGCATCAGCAGCGCCAGCGGGTTGCGCCGGCGCGGCGGGCGCGGGGTCTCCGGGGTCTCCGGGGTCTCCGGGGTGCCCGTCCGCACCGGGGGGCGCTCCGGGGCGCTCCACCCGCTCGTCATGGTCACGGTCATCCGTCGTCGTCGCGGCGTGTCGACTTGAGCTCCAGGGCGTTCAAGTGCTGGTGCCGGTGGCCGATGGATCGCCGTGGACCTGGTCGACTACCTGCGCGCCCTGCGCAAGCACTGGGTCCTCGTGCTGCTCGCGGTCCTGCTGGGCGCCGGGGGCGGAGCCGCCTCGCACGCCGCCAGCGCGCCGGTCTACCGCGCGGACTGCCTGCTGTTCGTGTCCATGCACGACACCGGCAACGCCGCCATGCTCATGCAGGGCAGCATGTTCACCCAGCAGCGCGTGCAGTCCTACACCGGCGTGCTCACCAGCCCCAAGGTGCTGCAGCCGGTCATCGACGAGCTCGACCTGGACACCACGCCGCGGGCGCTGGCCGAGCACGTGAACTCCCAGGCCCCGGTGGGCACGGTGCTCATCGAGGTGACCGTCGACGAGTCCTCGCCGCAGCTGGCCGCCGACGTCGCCAACGCGGTCGCCGAGCACTTCGGCGCGGTGGTCAGCGAGCTCGAGCAGGCCACCCCGGACACCCTGAGCCCGGTGCGGATCAGCGTGCTGCGCCCCGCGGAGGTCCGCGAGGAGCCGATCGCCCCCGACCTCGCGCGCGAGCTGGCCCTGGGGCTGCTGTGCGGGATCGTGCTCGGCACCGGGCTCGCGGTCCTGCGCGAGGTGCTCGACACGAGCGTCAAGACGCTGTCGGCGATCACCGAGCTGGGCGCCCCGGCCCTGGGCGCGGTGCCCGCGGGCACCCCCGGCCACCGCCCCGACCTCGTCGTCGAGGGTTCGCGGACCCCGCAGTCGGAGGCGCTGCGCCAGATCCGCACCGACCTGCAGTTCGCCGACGTCGACCGCCCGCCGCAGCTGGTCGTGGTCACCTCGGCGCTGCCCGGCGAGGGCAAGAGCACCACGGCCGTGAACCTCGCGCTGACGGCGGCGACGGCCGGGGTGCGCACGATCCTCGTCGAGGGCGACCTGCGGCTGCCCCGGGTCGCGGAGTACCTCGGCGTGGAGGACAGCGCCGGGCTGACGACGGTGCTGGCCGGCCGCGCCGACCTCGACGACGTGCTGCAGCCCTACGGCGACACGCTGCTGTCCGTGCTGGCCAGCGGGCCCGTGCCGCTCAACCCGGCGGCGCTGCTGGGCTCGCGGCACATGAGCGAGCTGCTGACCCGGCTGCGCGAGCGCGCGGAGCTGGTGATCATCGACAGCCCGCCCCTGCTGCCGGTGGCGGACGCCACCGTGCTGGCCAGGCAGGCCGACGGGGCGGTGGTCGTCGTGCGCCACGGCCGCACGCGGCGCGAGCACCTGGCGCGCGGTCTGGAGCGGTTGCGGGCCGTCGACGCCCGCGTCCTGGGCGGCGTCCTGACGATGGTGCCCCCGCGCCGCTCGGACGTCACCTACGCCTACGAGTACGGCTACGGCTACCAGCCGGTGGCCTCCACCGACGACGAACCGGTGCCGCTGGAGCGCTGAGGGGCCGGCAGGCAGTCGACGACGACCCGCAGCGCCTCGTCGAGGCGGCGCGCCAGGCGCAGCTGGTCCTCGACAGGCTCGCCGTGCACGTCCGGCAGGTCGTCGGCGGCCGGGTCGTCCGGAGCGGTCGGCCCGCGCCAGGCGGGGGCGGCGGTGACGAGCGCGCGCAGCCCCGTCGCGAGCGGCGCGCCGGCGGGCAGCCGCCGGCCGTCGCGCAGGCAGCGGGAGATGCGCGCGAGCTCGAGGGCGGTGAAGGTGCGCCGCTGGGCCGCGGGCACGGCGCGGATGACGTGCGAGCGGTGCTCGCGCGTCATCGTCACGACGAGGTCGGCCGCGCGCACCTGCTCCTCGTCGAGCTGGCGGGCGACCTGGGCGGGCGCGACGGGGCGGCGCAGCCGCCGCAGCACCTCGGCGACCTCGGGGTCGGTGCTCCCGCCGGGCAGCGCCCGGGTGCCGGAGCTGGTGACGCGCACGGTGGCGGCGCTCTCCCCGAACCGCTCGAGCAGGTGGTGGCGCAGCAGCGCGGTCGCCAGCGGGGAGCGGCTGACGTTGGCGGTGCAGACGACGAGGACCTCGAAGCGGGTCCTCACGGCGCCATCCTCAGCACCTGGCGGCGTTCGCGCAGCGCGGCGAGCAGCGCGGCCGTCTCCACCTGCGCGGCGCCGTCGAGGACGGACTGCTTCGCCGCCAGCGCCGCCGCGGCCGCGACCTGCTCGTGGCTGAGGCCGCTGGCGGTCGAGGCCACCCGCGGCCACTCGACGCCGCCGAGGTCGAATCCGCGCAGCCGGCGCAGGACGACCTCCTGCACGACGCCCGTGCTGGGCAGCGGGTAGTCCAGGACCGTGTCGAAGCGGCGCAGCACGGGGCGCTCGAGGAGCTCGGGCCGGTTCGTGGTCACCACGACGACCCCGCGGGAGGCGTCCGCGTCGAGCAGGGCGGTGAAGCGCCGCAGCACCTCGCGCAGCCGGCCACCGCCGCGCTCGCCACCGCCGCGCTCGCCGCCGTCGGCGTCGAGCAGGGCGTCGAGGTCGTCGAAGAGGCAGACCGCGCGCGCCTGGGCGAGCAGGTCGAAGACCAGCGTCAGCGCGGTGGCGGCCTCGTCGGCGGGCAGCTCGGCGACGGCGTCCAGGCGCACGGTGAACACCGGCAGCCCCAGCTCGGTCGCGACGACCCGCGCGGTCATCGACTTGCCGGTGCCGGGCGGGCCGGTGAGCAGCAGGGTGCGCAGCGGCTCGAAGCCGCGGGCCCGCAGCGCATCGGCGTGCCGCTGCTCGGTGAGCACGCGGTGCAGCCGGGCCATGACGTCGCTGCTGAGGGCGAGGTCGGCCAGCTGCTCCTCGGGGCGGGAGACGGTCAGGACCCGGCCGAGCTCGCCGCGGGGCTGCACGACGGGAGCCGGTGCGGGCGGCGGCTCGGGCGGCGCGGAGCGGGTGCTCGCGCGGCGCTCCTCGCGCGGCGGGCGTTCGGCGAGGGCGCCGCGGACCTCCTCGGCGTCGCGGCGGCGGCCGTTGCGGGCGGCCTGCTCGGCGAGCTCGTGGACGACGGCGCGGAAGCGGGCCTCGTCGCCGGAGCTGTGGCTCTGCACGAGCGCCTTGACGTGGCCCGTGGTCGCCAGCAGCCGTCCCTCCACCCCAGGAGCTTACCGTGGGTCACCTGTTGTCACTGGGGCATCGGCGGGAACGACGAGAGCCCCGTCCGCGGTGGACGGGGCTCTCGTGGTGGTGGGCCTAGGAGGACTTGAACCTCCGACCTCTTCCTTATCAGGGAAGCGCTCTAACCGACTGAGCTATAGGCCCGCTGCCGAGCACGGGGCGCGGCGTCACCTCAAGCTTACCGGATGCCCGGCGGTGCCTCGCACCGGCCGGTGCCGCACCGGTCAGTCGTCGGAGAGCGTGACGTGCAGCCCGCCGACGAGCGCGGCGGAGACGTTGTAGAGGAACGCCACGATGGTCGACAGCGCCGTCAGCAGCACGACGTCCACGACCGCCACGACCGTGGCCAGGGAGATGACCTTCCCGAAGCCGACGTAGTCGAGCAGGTCGAAGTCGATCTCGTTGCCGACGACGTCGCGCAGCAGGCCGTTGAGGTCGGTGAAGACCCCCATCCCGTCGAGCACGCTCCAGATGACCGCCGTGGCCACGACGAGGGCGATGCCCACGGCGACCGACAGCAGGAACGACAGCTTCGTCACCGACCACGGGTCGATCCGCGCCAGCGTGAGGCGCACCCGTCGGGGGACCGAGTCCACCCCGTTGCGGGGGCGGGCCGTCCCGGCCGCGGCCGAGGCGGCCGAAGCGGTCGACGGCTGCGCCGTGCGTTCGGCGGGGCTCACTCGTCACCTCCGGGATCGGGCTCGCTGCTCGAGACCTCACCGGACGGTACGCCATCACCGGGGCCCGCCACAGGGTCGATGCCCGGTTCCTGCACAGGTGCTCCACCGATCGGGCCACCGGCGGCGACCTCGTCGGCCCCCTGCGCGGAGGCGAGGTCGTCCCCGCCACCGGCCACGTCCTGCAGCGGGTCGTCCACGCCCTCGGTCGTTGCGTCGGAGGCCTCCTCGGCCTCCACCTCGGCGTCGATGACGCGCTCGGCGTTGCGGGCGACGGCGAGGATGCGGTCGCCGCTCTCCGGCCGGGCGAAGGTGACGCCCATGGTGTCGCGGCCCTTGGCCGGCACCTCGTCGACGCGCGAGCGCACGACCCGCCCGCCCTGCATGACGACGAGCACCTCGTCGTCCTCGGAGACGGTGAGCGCCCCGACCAGGTCGCCGCGGGCGTCGGCCAGCTTGGCGACCTTGATCCCCAGGCCGCCGCGGCCCTGCTTGCGGTACTCGGCGATGCGGGTGCGCTTGGCGTAGCCGAGCTCGGTGACGACGAAGACGTCGAGGTCGTCGCGCGCGACGGCCATCGCCAGCAGCTCGTCGTCCCCGCGGAACTTCATGCCGGTCACCCCGGAGGTGGCGCGGCCCATGGGGCGCAGCGTGTCGTCGTCGGCCGAGAAGCGGACGCTCATGCCCTTGCGGGAGACGAGGAACAGGTCTTCCTGCTCGCCGACGAGGGCGGCGCCGAACAGCTCGTCGTCGGCCTCCTCGCCGCCGTCGGCGCCCGGCCGCTGGCGCAGGTTGATGGCGATGAGCCCGCCGGAGCGGTTGGAGTCGTACTCCGACAGCCGCGTCTTCTTGACGATCCCGCCGCGGGTGGCCAGCACCAGGTAGGGCGCCTGCTCGTAGTCCTCCAGGTCGAGGACGGCGACGATGCGCTCCCCCGGCTGGAAGGCCAGCAGGTTCGCCACGTGCTGGCCGCGGCCGTCGCGGCCGCCTTCGGGCAGCTCGTAGCCCTTGGCCCGGTAGACGCGGCCGAGGTTGGTGAAGAACAGCAGCCAGTGGTGGGTCGTCGTCGTGAAGAAGTGCTCGACGACGTCGTCCTCGCGCAGGCTCGCCCCGCGCACGCCGCGGCCGCCGCGGCGCTGGGCGCGGTAGAGGTCGGTGCGGGTGCGCTTGGCGTAGCCGCCGCGGGTCACCGTGACGACGACGTCCTCGACGGGGATGAGGTCCTCGACGCTCATGTCGCCCTCGAAGGGCAGCACCTGCGTCTGGCGCTCGTCGCCGTAGCGCTCGACCAGCTCGGTGAGCTCGTCGCCGACGATCTGCCGCTGCCGCTCGGGGCGGGCGAGGATGTCGTTGTAGTCGGTGATGAGCCGCTCGAGCTCGTCGTGCTCGTCGGTGATGCGCTGGCGCTCCAGGGCCGCCAGCCGGCGCAGCTGCATCTCCAGGATCGCGCGCGCCTGCACGTCGTCGATCTCCAGCAGCCCCATGAGGCCGTCGCGGGCGGCGTCGACCGTGGCGCTGGCGCGGATGAGGGCGATGACCTCGTCGAGCGCGTCGAGCGCCTTCAGCAGCGCCCGCAGGATGTGCGCGCGCTCCTGGGCGCGGCGCAGCCGGAAGCGGGTGCGGCGCTGGATGACGTCGAGCTGGTGGGTGATCCAGTGCTTGAGGAATGCGTGGATCGGCAGCGTGCGCGGCACGCCGTCGACGAGCGCGAGCATGTTCGCGCCGAAGTTCTGCTGCAGCTGGGTGTGCTTGTAGAGGTTGTTGAGCACGACCTTGGCCACCGCGTCGCGGCGCAGCACGATGACCAGCCGCTGCCCGGTGCGCCCGGAGGTGTGGTCCTGCACGTCCGCGATGCCGGACAGGCGCCCGTCGCGCACGAGGTGCGCGATGTTCTCGGCGAGGTTGTCCGGGTTGACCTGGTACGGCAGCTGGCTGACGACCAGGCAGGTGCGCCCGGAGATCTCCTCGACCTCCACGACGGCCCGCATGGTGATGGACCCGCGGCCGGTGCGGTACGCGTCGTCGATGCCGCGGTGCCCCAGGATGAGCGCCCCGGTGGGGAAGTCCGGGCCCTTGATGCGCTGCAGCATGGCGGCCAGCTGCTCGTCGTCGCCGGCGTCGGGGTTCTGCAGCAGCCAGTGCACCCCGGCGGCGACCTCGCGCAGGTTGTGCGGCGGGATGTTCGTCGCCATGCCGACGGCGATGCCGGCGGAGCCGTTGACGAGCAGGTTGGGGAACCGGCTGGGCAGGACGTCGGGCTCGTCGGTGTGCCCGTCGTAGTTCGGCGAGAAGTCGACGGTCTCCTCGTCGATGTCGCGGACCATCTCCATGGCCAGCGGCGCCATCCGGCACTCGGTGTAGCGCGGGGCGGCGGCGGGGTCGTTGCCGGGCGAGCCGAAGTTGCCCTGGCCGTCGATGAGCGGGTAGCGCAGCGACCAGTCCTGGGCCAGCCGCACGAGGGCGTCGTAGATCGAGGTGTCGCCGTGCGGGTGGTAGTGGCCCATGACGTCGCCGACGACGCGGGCGCACTTGGAGTAGCCGCGGTCCGGGCGGTAGCCGCCGTCGTACATGGCGTAGAGCACCCGCCGGTGCACGGGCTTGAGGCCGTCGCGCACGTCGGGCAGCGCCCGGGACACGATGACGCTCATCGCGTAGTCGAGGTACGACCGCTGCATCTCCAGCTGCAGGTCGACCTGCTCGACGCGGTCTCCGGTGGGTGGTTCGGTGGTGCTCTCGCTCACGGGGGGTCCCTCTCAGGTCACGGGCTCGGGTGCTGGTTCCACGTGGAACGGGTGGGACCTACACGTCGAGGAACCTCACGTCGCGGGCGTTGCGCTGGATGAAGGAGCGGCGGGACTCCACGTCCTCGCCCATGAGGACGGAGAACACGGCGTCGGCGGCGGCGGCGTCCTCGAGCGTCACCTGCAGCAGCGTGCGGTGCTCGCGGTCCATCGTCGTCTCGGACAGCTCGTCCCAGTTCATCTCGCCCAGGCCCTTGTAGCGCTGCACCTGGTTCTCCTTGGGCAGCTTCTTGCCCGCCGCCCGGCCGGCCGCGATGAGGGCGTCGCGCTCGCGGTCGGAGTAGGCGAACTCGTGCGCCGCACCGCCCATCCACTTGATGCGGTACAGCGGCGGCTGCGCCAGGTAGACGTGGCCGTTCTCCACCAGCGGGCTCATGTAGCGGAACAGCAGGGTCAGCAGCAGCGTGCGGATGTGCTGCCCGTCGACGTCCGCGTCGGCCATGATGATGATCTTGTGGTACCGCAGCTTGTCGAGGGTGAACTCCTCGCCGATGCCGGTGCCGAACGCCGTGATGAGCGCCTGCACCTCCTGGTTGCCCAGGGCGCGGTCCAGCCGGGCCTTCTCGACGTTGAGGATCTTGCCGCGGATCGGCAGGATCGCCTGCGTGCGCGGGTCGCGGCCGCGGGTGGCCGAACCGCCCGCGGAGTCGCCCTCGACGATGAAGACCTCGCACTCGGCGGGGTTGTTGGACTGGCAGTCCTTGAGCTTGCCGGGCAGCGAGTTGCGCTCCAGCAGCGACTTGCGGCTGGCTTCGCGGGCCTTGCGGGCCGCCTGGCGCGCCACCGACGCCGAGTGCGCCTTCTTCGCGATCGTGTACGCCTCCTTGGGGTTGGAGGCGAACCAGTGCCCGAGGTGCTCGCGCACCTGGGCGTTGACGAAGGTGCGCGCCGAGGTGTTGCCCAGCTTCGTCTTCGTCTGGCCCTCGAACTGCGGCTCGGACAGCTTCACCGAGATGACGGCCGTCAGGCCCTCGCGGATGTCGGAGCCCTCGAGGGTCTCGTCGGCCTTGAGCAGCGCCGGCTTGGCCGAGCGGGCGTAGTCCTGCACGAGCGAGGTGAGCGCCGTGCGGAAGCCCGTCTCGTGGGTGCCGCCCTCGGTGGTGTTGATGGTGTTGGCGTAGGTGAAGACGGCCTCGGAGTAGGCCGTCGTCCACTGCATGGCGATCTCCACGGAGATGCCCTGCTCGGTGTCCTCCGCCTCCAGCGAGATGATCGACTCGTGCAGGGGCTCGTTCTTCTTCTGCGCGTTGACGTGGCGCACGTAGTCGACGAGACCGCCGTCGTAGCGGTAGACGACCTCGCGCTGGGCCTTCTCGTCGGTGGACTCGGCCTCGCCGGCGTCCTCGGCGTGCACGCGCTCGTCGCACAGCGAGATCGTCAGCCCCTTGTTGAGGAAGGCCATCTGCTGGAAGCGGGTGCGCAGGGTCTCGAAGTCGAAGACCGTCGTCTCGAAGGTCTCCGCGCTGGGCCAGAACGTCACCGTGGTGCCGGTCTCCTCGGTGGCCTCGCCCTTGACCAGCGGCGCGACCGGCACGCCGCCCGCGTAGGACTGCCGCCAGGCGTGCCCCTGCCGGCGCACCTCGACGTCGAGGCGGCGGGAGAGCGCGTTGACGACGGAGATGCCGACGCCGTGCAGACCGCCGGAGACGGAGTAGCCGCCGCCGCCGAACTTGCCGCCGGCGTGCAGGACGGTGAGCACGACCTCCACGGCCGGGCGCCCCTCCCCCGGCATGACGTCGACGGGGATGCCGCGGCCGTTGTCGCGCACGCGCACGCCGCCGTCGGCGGTCAGGGTGACGTCGATCGTGTCGCAGTACCCGGCGAGCGCCTCGTCGACGGAGTTGTCGACGACCTCGTAGACGAGGTGGTGCAGACCGCGCTCACCGGTGGAGCCGATGTACATGCCGGGGCGCTTGCGCACGGCCTCGAGGCCCTCGAGCACGGTGATGGCGTCGGCGCCGTACTCCGGGCGGGGAGCGCC
Organism: Kineococcus aridisoli; assembly: GCF_050871885.1. NCBI lineage: Bacteria > Bacillati > Actinomycetota > Actinomycetes > Kineosporiales > Kineosporiaceae > Kineococcus > Kineococcus aridisoli. The sequence continues at coordinate 98,637 of NZ_JBJLSF010000004.1, forward strand.
GTCGGGGGCCACCGCGTCGGCCAGCGACGGGGCCTCCTGCGGCGGGGGTGCCGGGGTGTTCGCGTCCTGGGGGCCGGTCGGGTTCTCGTCGGGCACGGGCGCGGGCTCTCCCTCTGCGTCGAGGCGGGGCGCGGAGAGCTCCGCACCCGCCTGGGGTCAGCCCATTCTACCCCTCCGCGGGGCGCCGATCGCGCTGAGCGGGTCTGTGCGTGCCTCTCGGCGGGTCGGACCCCGTGGCGCGTGGGTCCCTACGCGGACGGGGTCCCGAGGCGTCCTCGCCGTCTCCGCCCGCTCTCCGTCACCCGTAGGTGTCGCGCGGCCCCCGACCACCGGGCGCCGAGCGCCCGCCCTTGCGCCACGACGGCGCCGACGGGCCGCGCACGACGACCTTGGTGACGACCCCGTGGCCGAGCTCCTCGTCGAGGCGGCGCACGAGGTGGCTGGTGAGCAGCCGCACCTGGGTGGCCCACGCCGTGGACTCGGCCCGCACCACCAGGGTGCCGTCCTTGAGGGTCTCCGGCGTGCAGTGCCCGGCCAGCTCCGGGCCGACCACGACGTCCCAGCGCCCGAACGCCCCGCCCACCGCGACCGGCTGCTCCCAGCCGCGCTCGCCGACGAGGCGGCCCAGCGTCGCGTCCAGGCTCTGCGGGTCGCGGGCGTCGGGCCAGGCCCCGGAGCGGGCGGAGGCGTCGGCCCGCCGCCCGCGGCCGGCGCGCGCGTCCTCGCCGGAGGCGGAGCGGCGCCCGCCCAGCGGGGCGTGCCCGGGGCGCAGGCCCTTGGCCGCCGCGGCCGCGCGGGCCCGCCCCAGGGCCGTGCGCGCCAGGTCGGCGCCGGCGGCGTCCTCGCCGGCGGGGCCGCCGGCGGGCTCCTCCTCGCCGGCGGTGGGCCCGTCCGCGGTGGACCCGGCAGGCCCGGCGGCCGGCGGCTCAGTCACCGCGGACCGCCCGTCCCGCGCTGACGTGCACCCGGTCGGCCCCCGCACCGCGCAGCGCGTCGGGGACGTCCTCGGGCACGGCCGCGGTCACGAGCACCTGCTCGGCGTCGGCGACCACCTCCGCCAGCCGCCGGCGGCGGCCGGCGTCGAGCTCGGCGAAGACGTCGTCGAGCACGAGGACGGGACCGCCGGGGTCCTCCGCGACGTCGTCGGCCAGCAGCAGCCGGTAGCTGGCCAGCCGCAGCCCCAGGGCCACCGACCAGCTCTCGCCGTGGCTGGCGTAGCCCTTGGCCGGCATCCCGCCGAGGGTGAGGACGAGGTCGTCGCGGTGCGGGCCGACCAGGCACACGCCCCGCTCCAGCTCCGCCTTGCGCTGCTCGGCCATCCCCGCCAGCAGCGCCTCGCGCAGCGCGGGGCGGTCCGGCACCGCGCCCCCGGGTTCGGTGGCCACCCCCTCGGCCAGCAGCGGCAGCCCCGAGCGGTACCCCAGCTCCAGGTCCCCCTGACCGGCGCTCACCGCGCGGTAGGCGCCGTCGGCCGGTGCGCGCAGGTCCCCGAGCAGCGCCAGCCGGGCCGACAGCAGGTCGGCGCCCGTGGTGGCCAGGTGCTCGTCCCAGACCTCCAGCGCGGAGGTGTCGGCCCGGCCGGAGCGCATCGCGGAGCCGGCCGACTTCAGCAGCGCGGTCCGCTGGCGCAGGATGCGGTCGTAGTCGGCCCGCACCCCCGCCACCCGCGGCCAGCGGGTGACGAGGAGGTCGTCCAGGTAGCGCCGGCGCTCCCCCGGGTCGCCCTTGACGAGGGCGAGGTCCTCCGGGGCGAAGAGCACCGTGCGCAGCACGCCGAGCACGTCGCGCACCCGCCGGACCGGGTTGCCGTTGAGGCGGGCCCGGTTGGCCCGGCCGGGCGTGATCTCCAGCTCGACCAGCGCCCGGCGCCCGCCGCGCACCAGCTGCGCCCGCACGACGGCGCGCGCCGCTCCCTGCCGCACGAGCGGGCCGTCACCGGAGACCCGGTGGCTGCCCAGCGTCGCGACGTAGCCCACGGCCTCGACCAGGTTGGTCTTGCCCTGCCCGTTGAGCCCGACGAAGGTCGTCGTCCCGGGGTGCAGGTCGAGTTCGAGGCTCGGGTAGGAGCGGTAGTCGACGAGCGAGAGGTGCGCGACGTGCACGCGGGGGGTCAGCCGTTCGTGGAGCCCGTGCCCGAGGTGGGCCCGGCCTGCGTCACGGCGTGGCCGCCGAACTGGTTGCGCAGCGCGGCGACGGCCTTGATCGAGGGCGAGTCCTCCTGGCGGGAGGCGAAGCGGGCGAAGAGGGCGGCCGCGAGCACGGGCATGGGGACCGCGTTCTCGATGGCCTGCTCCAGCGTCCAGCGGCCCTCGCCGGAGTCCTGCGCGTAGCCGCGGATGTTGTCCAGCTTCGGGTCCTCCTCCAGCGCGCGGACCATGAGGTCCAGCAGCCAGGAGCGCACGACGGTGCCGCGGGTCCACGCCTTGAAGACGGCGGGGACGTCGTGGATGATCCCCTTCGCCTCCAGCAGCTCGTAGCCCTCGGCGTAGGCGTGCATGAGGCCGTACTCGATGCCGTTGTGGACCATCTTCGAGTAGTGGCCCGCGCCGACGCCGCCGGCGTGGACGAAGCCCTCCTCGCGGGGGCCCTCGGGGCGCAGCGCGTCGAAGATCGGCATCGCCAGCTCCACGTGGTGCTTGGAGCCGCCGGCCATGAGGCCGTAGCCGTTGTCCTTGCCCCAGACCCCGCCGGAGACGCCGCAGTCGAGGTAGCCGGTGCCGCGCTCGGCGAGCAGCTTGGCGTTCACCTCGTCGTCGGTCCACTTGGAGTTGCCGCCGTCGATGACGAGGTCGCCGTCACCGAGCAGCGGGGCCAGGTTCGCGACGGTGTCACGGGTGATCTTGCCCGAGGGGACCATGACCCAGACGACCTTGGGCGAGGGCAGGGCCTCCACGAGGGCCGCCAGGCTCGCCACGTCGGTCACGTCCGGGTTGGGGTCGTACCCGGTGACCTCGATGCCCTTGTCGCGAAGGCGGGAGCGCATGTTCCCGCCCATCTTCCCCAGGCCGACGAGACCGATGTGCATGGAGGTACTCCCCTTCTCCGCCCGGCCTCGCCGGGCGATCCATCCGCCCGCGAGGGCGGCACCGGCTCAGCCGGCGAGACGGACCGGCATCAGCAGGTACCGGTAGCTGTCGTCGTCCTCCCCGTCGAGCTCCGCCTGGCCGGTGATGACCGCCGGGCGCGTCGACTGGGTGAACGAGAGTCGGGCGTAGGGCGCCGAGAGCGCCCCCAGCCCGTCGAGCAGGAACTGCGGGTTGAAGGCGATGGAGATGGACTCGCCGACGAGGGCGGCCTCGAGGGCCTCCGTCGCCTGCGCGTCCTCACCCTGTCCCGCCTCCAAGGACAGCACGCCGTCCTCGAAGCGCAACCTCACGGGCGTGTTGCGCTCGGCCACGAGGGCCACGCGCTTGACGGCCTCCACGAGGGCCGAGGTGGACACGACCGCGTGCGTGGGCGACTCCGCCGGGAACAGCGCCCGGACCTTGGGGTACTCGCCGTCGACGAGCAGGGAGGTCGAGTAGCGGCTCTCGGCCTGGAAGCCGATGAGGTCGCTGGTGCCGTCGCCCATGGCCAGCGTCAGCGAGCTCGTCGAGCCCAGCGAGCGCGCCACGTCGGACAGGGTGCGGGCCCGCACCAGCGCGACGGCGGAGATGTCGGTGCGCGCCGGGCTCCAGCGCAGCTCGCGCACGGCCAGGCGGTAGCGGTCGGTGGCCAGCAGCGTCAGCCGGTCGCCCTCGATCTCCATCCGGACGCCGGTGAGGATCGGCAGCGTCTCGTCGCGGCTGGCGGCGACGGTGACCTGCGCGACGGCCTCGGTGAACTCCCCGCCCGTGACGGCGCCGGAGGCGGCGGGCAGCGTCGGCAGCGTCGGGTACTCCTCGACGCTCATCGTCAGCAGCGTGAAGCGGCTCGCGCCGCAGGTGACGACGACCTTGGAGCCGTCCGTGGTCAGCGACACCGGCCGGCCCGGCAGGCTGCGCGAGATGTCGGCCAGCAGCCGGCCCGAGACGAGGACGCGGCCGGCGGTCCGCACGTCGGCGGGCAGCTCCACGCGGGCGGAGACCTCGTAGTCGAAGGTCGACAGCGTCAGGACGCCGTCCTCGGAGGCGTCGAGGAGCACGCCCGCCAGGACCGGCACCGGGGGCCTCGAGGGCAGAGCCCGGGCCGCCCACGCGACGGCATCGGCCAGCACGTCGCGTTCGACCTGCAGCTCCACCAGGCACCGCCTCCCCGTCGTCCCCCTGCGCGCGCCGGCGTCGTGCACGGCGGGCGGCTTCCGACAGTAGTGGAGCGCGTGCCGGTGCGGTGAACGGGCCCCGGAGGGGGTCCGGCGCTGCGGTCACGCAGCGTGAGCACGTTCGGGAGCCGGGCGCACAGCTTGTTCGAACGCCTCCGCGCGGCGGCGCGCCGTCCGCGGCTCGTCCCCAGGGGCTCCTCCCGGCCCTCCAGGCCGCCCGTCCCCACCACAGGTCCACAGTGCACGTGGGTTGACGGGTCGAATCGTAGAGGGGTCCATCGTCGTAGTAACCCTTGTGGAGCCTGTGGACGACGCGACGTCGTCGCAGGTCAGAGGCCTGATCGGGCCCTGGCGGCCGTGTGGACGGGCTGAGGACCGGGACGTGGCGCCGTCCACAGGCGCACACGGGCCGGAGCGCCCGTCCACGGCCGTCCCCAGGCGTCCCCTGCACCGTCCACCCGTCGTCCACCGCGTTGTCCACCGTTGGGGACACCGTCGTCCACAGGGCTGTCCCCAACGTGTGGACAACTGTGGACAGCGCTCGGGAGGCCCCTCGCCGGGCGGGCGCAGACGCGCGGAGGCCCCCGTCGACGATCGACGGGGGCCTCCGCGGGGAGCGGGTCAGGCGCTCAGGCGCCGGCCTGCTTCTTGATGCGGTTGGTCAGCTCGGTGACCTGGTTGTACGTGCTGCGGCGCTCGGCCATCTGCTGCTTGATCTTGCGCTCGGCGTGCATGACCGTCGTGTGGTCGCGGCCGCCGAAGTGCTGGCCGATCTTGGGCAGCGACAGCTCCGTGAGCTCCCGGCACAGGTACATGGCGATCTGGCGGGCCGTGACGAGCGTGCGCGAGCGGGAGGTGCCGCACAGGTCCTCCAGCGTGACGCTGAAGTACGAGGCGGTCTGGCCCATGATCGCAGCCGCCGTGATCTCCGGCGTCTCGTCGTTGGGGATGAGGTCGCGCAGCACGATCTCGGCGAGCTGCATGTCCACCGGCTGCCGGTTCAGGCTGGCGAAGGCCGTCACCCGGATCAGGGCGCCCTCGAGCTCGCGGATGTTGGAGGAGATCTTGGAGGCGATGTACTCGTTGACGTCGTCGGGGACCTCCAGGCGCTCCCCGATGGCCTTCTTGCGCAGGATGGCGATGCGCGTCTCGAGGTCCGGCGGCTGGACGTCGGTGATGAGGCCCCACTCGAAGCGGCTGCGCATCCGCTCCTCGAAGCCCGACAGCTGCTTGGGCGGCAGGTCGGAGGTGATCACGACCTGCTTGCTCGCGTTGTGCAGCGTGTTGAAGGTGTGGAAGAACTCCTCCTGCGTCTGCACCTTGTTGCTCAGGAACTGGATGTCGTCGATGAGCAGCACGTCGACGTCGCGGTGCCGGCGCTGGAAGGCCTGCGCCTTGTCGTCGCGGATGGAGTTGATGAAGTCGTTGGTGAACTCCTCGGAGTTCACGTAGCGCACCTGCACCCCCGGGTAGAGGTTCTGCGCGTAGTGCCCGATGGCGTGCAGCAGGTGCGTCTTGCCCAGCCCGGACTCGCCGTAGATGAACAGCGGGTTGTAGGCCTTCGCGGGCGCCTCGGCGACGGCCACCGCGGCCGCGTGCGCGAAGCGGTTGCTGGCGCCGATGACGAAGGTCTCGAAGATGTACTTGGGGTTCAGCCGCGCGTTCTCCACCTTGGTGGTGGAGCGGGTGCGCGGCACCTGCCGGCCGGTGCCCGGACCGCGGTCCACCTTGTAGCCGGTGAAGAGCAGGTCCGGGTCGGACTCGTCGAGCAGGGAGCCGCCCAGCGGGGCGTCGCCGTGCCGCGGCTCGTCGGCGTCGCCCGGCTGCGGCAGGGGGGTCTCGAACTCCGTGCGCAGCGCCGAGACGCGCTCGCGCTCCAGGCTGGGCACGCCGTCGTCGCCGGAGCGCTCGCCGGTGCGCTCGGGGGCCAGCGTCTGCCCGATGGAGGGGTCGACGGTCACCGCCAGCCGGATGGTGGAGCCCAGCTCCTCCGAGAGGGCGCGGGTCAGCGGCTCGCGGACCTTCTGCTCGATGACCTCCTTGGTGAGGTCGTTGGGCACCGCGAGCAGCGCGGTGCCGTCGAGCAGCCCCAGGGGCCGGGTCAGCCGGACGAACGCGCGCTGGTGCGGGGTGACCCCACCCTCGTCGAGCTGCGCGACGGCGCGCTCCCAGGCGCTGGGGAAGTCCCCTCCGTCGGTCTCCACTCGAGCCCTCTCCCGTCGTGCCGGATCCGTTCGACAGGTCTCGTCCACACCCCTGTCCACAGCTGTGCATGACCGTGGGGGTAGGACGAGGTGGCCCGTCGCAGCACCTGCTGCGGTGCGGGTCGTCGGCACGTCGAGCCGGACCGTAACAACGGCGGTGGCCGCCGTTCAAGTGCCGTCCGCTGCGGGGTCGCCGCACCGACACCCCGGCGGGCCGCGCCCGCCGTTCGTCGAGGGAACGGTACCGTCCCCGCCTCACCCGGACGGGCGCCCCCCGCGGCGGCCCCCGCCCCCGAGGACCCGCGTGCACCCACGACCGTACCCTCCACGGCATTGACCTCCGCGTCACGACACAACGGAACCCCAAACCCGA
>NZ_JBJLSF010000005.1:0-96187 GCF_050871885.1 Kineococcus aridisoli
GCTGCCCCACGAGGTGGTGGTCGTTGCGCGCGCTCGGCTGGTGCACCGGCGCGACCCAGGGGTTGGCCCGGTCCCACGTCAGGCCGCTGTCGCCGGGCTCGGCGTAGTGCCAGGAGTCGACGAGAACTAGGCCCGGCACCGGGCCGGCGGGAGGCCGCCCGCGGCCCCGGCGGGTCCGCTCGCCGTGCCCGCGCCGCGCCCGTAGGTTCGCCGGCATGGACCTCAAGGGTGAAGTGGCGCTCGTGACGGGCGCCGGCAGCGGGCTGGGCGCGGCCATCGCGCGCGAACTGGCAGGTGCCGGCGCGAAGGTGTGGGTCAGCGACGTGCGTGCCGAGGCCGCCGAGGCCACCGCGGCCGCCATCACCGAGGGCGGCGGCGCGGCCGCCCCCCTCGTGCTCGACGTGGGGGACCCGCTGGCCGTGCAGGCCGCGGTGACCTCGGTGCGCGTGCAGGACGGCCCCGTCGGCGTGCTGGTCAACAACGCCGGTTTCGACGTCTGCACGCCCATCGAGCACCAGACCCCCGAGCAGGCGCAGCGCGTCGTGAGCACGAACCTGCTGGGCCCGATGTACCTGGTGGCCAACACCTACCCGGCGATGCTGGAGCGCAACCACGGCTACGTGGTGAACACCCTCTCCACGGCCGCGCGGCGGGTGTGGACCGAGGCGTCGGCGTACGCGGCCAGCAAGCACGGCCTGCGCGCCTACACCACCGCCCTCTTCAAGGAGGCGCAGCGCGACTGCAAGCAGCGCCACGGCAGCATCGGCGTCGGCGTCACCGGGCTGATCCCCGGCGGCATGGCCACCCCCTTCGTCACCGACCGCTTCCCCGACGCGGACCTGACGAAGCTGCAGCGGCCCGAGACGGTGGCGCGTGCGCTGATGACGGTGTTCGCCACCTGGCCCGACAGCGTCGTGCCGGAGCTGGCGGTGCTGCCGCCGGGCGAGTCGTCCTGGTGAAGCGCTGACCGCTGCGCTCCCGCGGCCCCTCAGCGGGGGTCGCGGGTGCGCAGCAGCCGCTGCAGCAGCGTGTCCACCGCGTACCCCAGCACCAGCGCGATGACGATCCCGAGCAGCGCGCCCACCAGCGGGGTGGACTCCACCCAGTGCCCGGCCAGCGCGCCGACGGCCACCGAGTACGCCGCCCAGGTGCAGGCGGCCAGCGCGCTGAGCGCCACGAAGCGCCGCCGCGGGAAGCGCACCGCCCCCGCGGTGAGGTTCACCGCCACCCGGCCGACCGGCACGTAGCGGGCGGCGAGGATCGCGAGGGCCCCCCGCCGCTCCAGCTGGTGCGCGGCCCGCGCGAACGCGTGTTCCAGGCGCGGGTGCCGGGCGATCCAGCCGCGCAGCGGGGAGTGCCGCCCGATCGCATAGGTGAGGTTGTCGCCGCAGAAGGCCCCCACGAGGGCGCAGCAGCCGAGGGCGAGCAGGTCCGGCGCCCCGGTGTCCGCGGAGATCGCGGCCAGGCCGATGACGATCGACTCGCTGGGCAGCGGCGGCAGCAGGGCGTCGAGCGCGGCGAGGGCGAACACCACCGCCAGCACCCAGGGCGCCCCCGCGTGCGCCGCGACCACCTCGCCGACGTGCTCGAACACCTCCTCACCCTCGCACGGCCGCCCGGCAGCGCGCCGGGCGGCCAGCAGGGGGAGCGGGTCAGCCGATGGCGTGCAGGCGGTCGGCGGCGATGGTCAGCACCACCCGCTGCTGCTCGCGCCCGCCGTACCAGGGGTAGGGGCCGCCGGTGTACCGCTGGGACAGGGCCTCGATGTGCTCGGCGGCGCCCTCGGTGCTGGCGGCGACGACGTGCCCGCGCACGGCGAAGTAGCGGGTGGGGTTCTCGGGGTCGGAGACGGTCACGGCGACCCGCGGGTCGCGCTCGACGTTGCGGACCTTCTGGAAGCCCTCGACGGTGTTGACGACGATGTTCCTGCCGTCGGTGTCCACCCAGGTCTGCGTCAGCTGGGGGGAGCCGTCGGGCATCGTCGTGGCCAGGTAGCAGGTGGCGCGGCCGCGCAGCAGGCCGAGGAGTTCGTCGGGGAGGTCCACGCACCGCACGCTAGGGCAGGTCCGGGGCCCCGGCACGGTCAGGCCAGCGGCACCGACACCAGCCGGTCGTCGCCGGGGCGGGGGTCGCCGCGGAAGGTGTTGGAGGTGAGGACCCACAGCGACCCGTCCGGGCCGACCTCGACGGTCCGCAGCCGCCCGAGCGCGCCCTCCAGCCAGGCGTCCGGGGTGCCGGTGGGCCCGTCGGGGTCCAGCGGCACGCGCCACAACCGCTCACCGCGCAGCGCGGCGACGTAGACCGCGTCCGGGGTGACGGCGATCCCGCTGGGCGAGGCCTCGTCGGTCGTCCAGGTCCGCAGCGGCGCGACGAACCGGCCGCCGCCGTCGCCGGGGCCCTCGACCTCCGGCCAGCCGTAGTTCCCCCCGGGCCGGATCACGTTCAGCTCGTCCCAGGTGTCCTGCCCGAACTCCGCGGCGATGAGCCGGCCCGTGGAGTCCCAGCCCAGGCCCTGGGGGTTGCGGTGGCCGTAGGACCACGTCGGCGACCCGGCGAAGGGGTTGTCGGCGGGCACCGAACCGTCCGGGGCGATGCGCAGGACCTTGCCCCCCAGCGACTTCGGGTCCTGCGCCGCCGCCCGGTCCTGGGCGTCGCCGGTGCCGACGTAGAGCATCCCGTCGGGGCCGAACGCGATCCGGCCGCCGTTGTGGGTGGTGTTCTTCGGGATCCCCGTGAGCACCGGCTCGGGCTCGGTGAGCCGGCCGTCGGCCAGGACGTAGCGCACGACGCGGTTGTCGCTGCGGGCGGTGAAGTAGAGGAACACGTGCGCGTCGGTGGCGAACCGCGGTGAGAGCGCGACGCCCAGCAGACCGCCCTCGCCGGCCGGGACGACGTCGGCCACCCTGCCGTCCTCACCGGTGCCGGCGACCTGCGAGATGACACCGGGTCCCACCCGCACCACGCGCGCCTGGTCGCGCAGGGTCACCAGCGCGGTCCCGTCGGGCAGCACCGCCAGCCCCCACGGCACGTCCAGCCCGGTCGCGATGTCCACCGGCTGCCCGGGCAGCCCCGTCGCCGCCGCGAGCGCGTCGAAGGACCCCGACGGCGTCGGGGCGGGGTCCGTGCCCGTGCTCGGCGTCCCCGTGCCCGGTGCCGCCGCGCTCGGGGTCCGCTCGCCGGGCGAGGAGGCCCCCGGCGCCCCCTCGTCGGAGCAGGCCCCCAGCGCCGCGAGCAGGACCGCGGCGCAGAGCGCTGCGGGCACCGCGGTGGCCGCGCGGGCCCGGCGGGCGGGGGCGGTGGCGGGCGAGGTCGGTGCCATGCCCCCATCGTCACCCCGATGGGTAGCGTGCGCGCGTGGCCGACACCTCCTTCCGCGTCAGCGTCCCCACCGAGTCCTGGCGGCGCGCCCTCGCCGCCGAGGACCTCCCGGCGGGCGTGGAGGTCCTCGTCTGGGACGGCGCGGCCCCCGCGCCCCGGCCCGCTCCCGACCTCGTCGTCCCGCCCTACGTGGCCACGCCGGACCTGTCGGCGCTGCCCGCCGGCTGCCGCACGGTGCAGCTGCTGACCATCGGCCACGACGGGGTGCCCGAGCAGCTGCCGGCCGGTGTCCTGCTGTGCAACGCCGCCGGGGTCCACGAGACGTCGACGGCCGAGCTCGCGGTGGGCCTGGCCATCGCCGCGCTGCGCGGTCTCGACGGGGACGTGCGCGCCATGGCGGACGGGCGCTGGGGCGCCTCCCGGCGCACCTCGCTGGCCGACCGGCGCGTCCTCGTGCTCGGCTGGGGCGGGGTGGGCCGCGCGGTCGCGGCCCGGCTGGCGCCCTTCGAGGTGGAGCTGACGGCGGTGGCCGCCCGCGCCCGCGTCCAGGACGGCGTGCCGGTGCACTCCGTGGACGAGCTGCCCGCGCTGCTGCCGCACCACGACGTCGTCGTCCTGGCCTGCCCGCTCACGGAGGCGACCCGCGGGCTCGTCGACGCGGCGTTCCTGGCCGCGATGCCCGACGGGGCGCTGCTGGTCAACGTGGCCCGCGGGCCGGTGGTGCGGACGGCGGCGCTGCTGGACGAGCTGCGCACCGGGCGGCTGCGCGCCGCCCTGGACGTCACCGACCCCGAGCCGCTGCCCGCCGGCCACGAGCTGTGGTCGGCCGGGGTGATCGTCACCCCGCACGTGGGCGGCAACTCCACGGCCTTCCGCCCCCGCATGGTGCGGCTGCTGCGCGAGCAGGTGCGCCGCCACCTGGCCGGCCAGGAGCCGCTGAACCTCGTGCGCTGACCTCCGCCGGCCCCACCGGGCGCCCCGGCCGACGTCAGCCGGCCGGGGCGCCCGCCGCCTCCGGGTCGGGCACGAACAGCGCCGCCGGCAGCCGCCGGCGCAGCTGCACGAGCACGTCGCCGGCGCCGCGGAAGTCCCCGGTGGCCACGGGCACCGCGGGCCCGTCGCCGGTCTGCAGCACGTGCGTGCCGTCCGCGAGCACCGTCACGCCCACGACGTCGTCCCAGCGCGCCACCACGTCGCCCTCGGGCAGGCGCAGCGCCACCCCGTCCTCGCCGACGACCAGGCGGGTGCCGCGCGGCACGCCGCGGAAGGGGCGCGGGCGCAGCTCGCGCCCGGCCGGCACCGGGTGCGAGCTCGGCGCCAGGCGGTGCAGGCCGGCCCGCTCGAACGCGGTGCCCTCGGGCAGCAGGACGACCGCGGCGCCCAGCGCCGCGCGCACCGCCTCGCGCAGTTGCCCGGCGCTGCGGCGGCGGGTCTGCTCGTAGCGGTCGGCGGGGGTGCGCAGCGGCAGGCCCAGCAGCAGCTCGTGGGCCGCCGCGCCCACCGCGTCACCGGTGCGCCGCGGGTCGGCCAGCGCCTCGAACGCCTGCGCCACGTCGGCCGCGAGGTCCTGCGCCGCGGGGCCGTCGGCGGCGAACCGCTCGAGCACGTCGAGCAGCAGCCCGGCGACCTCGGCGGCGTGAGCGGGGTCGTTGTCGGCGTGCAGCGCCACCTCGCTGGTCACCGGGTCCACGAGCAGCACGTCGGTGTCGACGTCGTAGGCCAGGCCGCGCTCGTGGCGCACGGCGTCCTCGGCCGCGCGCGCCAGCAGCCGCGCGAGCGCCAGGTCGCTGCCGTCGCCGGCGGCCAGCGGCAGCGAGACCGCGGTGCCGCCGGCGGGGGACTCCCACGCGGGCAGCCGCAGGGCGCGCCGCGTCGCCGGCGCCACGGCGGCCCGCTCCCCGGGCGGCAGCGGCAGCCGCAGGTCCTCCGGCACGGGGCCGGTGAGCGCGAGGACGGCGTTGCCGCGGGTGAACCAGCGCGCCGCCCACGCCGCGACGGCGGCGGCGTCCAGGCGCGGCACGCCCAGGTCGCGGTAGGCGAGCAGCCCCGCGCCCCGGCAGCCGTAGCGCAGCGCGGCGGCCTCGGCGGCCGGTCCGGCGCCGCTGCCGCGCTCGGCCTCGGCGGCCAGCACCCGGCGCTCGACGTCGAGGGCGGCGGTGTCCAGCCGCCCGAGCTGCTCGCACACGCTCGCCAGGAAGGCCACGACGTGGTGCGCCGAGCCGGTGGCCTCGAAGGCGGTGGTGTGGGTGGAGACGTGGGCGTTGGCCTCGATGGGCACCCGGCCGACCCCGCGCATGACGAGGTGCTCGACGAGGTGGGTGACACCGCCGTCGAGGAACGCCTCGTCGGCCTGGCCGACGCGGAAGACCAGGGAGGCGGACAGGGGGGCGGGGCCGGCGGCCCACACCACCGGTACCTCGTCCACCTCGGTGACGGCGATCTCGTCGAGCGGTCTCACCCCCGCAGCGTAGGGACGCGGCGCGGCCCGCGCGCCCGGCTCGGTGCCCCGGGCGCCCGGACGGCGCAGCGCGCGGGGACCGCGCCCGCGCTCGGGCAGGCGCGCTCGGGAGCCCTGGTCAGGGGGTCGCGGCGAGCGCGGCGGCCGCCTCGTAGCGGCGCACGACGAGGTCCACCAGCGCCGGGTGCGGGCCCATCGGCTCGGCCACCGCGTCGGCACCCGCGGCGGCCAGCCGCCGGGAGAACACCCCCGGCGCGAGCAGGTAGCCGGCCACCGCGACCCGCCGCGCGCCGGCGCGGCGGGCGGCGGCGACCGCGTCGGCGACGGTCGGCTCCTGCGCGGAGAGGAACCCGCAGGTCACGGGTGCGCGCAGCCGCTCGCCGAGCAGCGCCGCCGCGGTCCGCACGTCGCCCTGCGCGACGGCGTCGGAGGACCCGGCGGCGGCCAGGACCACGGCCCCCTCGAAGGCGGCCGGGTCCTCGCCCAGCGCCTCCCCGAGGCGCTGCAGCACCACGCCGGTCACCTCGGACCCCGGGCCGAGGGCCTCGGCGGCCGTGGCCAGACCGCCGCTGGCGGCGACGGCCCGGGCGACGTCGACGCGCACGTGGTAGCCGCTGGACAGCAGCAGCGGCACCACGACGCTGCGCCGGCCGGCGGCGCTCAGCTCGCCGACCACCTCGGGCAGCTCGGGGCCGTGCACGTCCACGTGGGCGGCGCGCACGGACAGGTCCGGGCGGGCGGCGGCCACGGCGTCGCGCAGCGCGTCCACGGTGCGCCGGCCGAGCTCGGAGCGGGTGCCGTGCGAGCAGGCCACGAGCACGGGCGCCTGCACCGGTGGTGCGCTCGCGAGGGGTGCGCTCACGTGGTCTCCTCCCCGGGGGCGGCCGCGCTGAGGCGGTAGCCGCGCTTGACGATCGTCTTCACCAGCGCCGGGTCCGGCAGCGCGGAGCGCAACCGCGCCACGGTGACCTCCACGGCGTGCACGTCGGCCGCGCCCGGCAGCGCCGGCAGCAGCTCCTCGCGCGAGAGCACCGCGCCCTGCGCCTCGACGAGGCGGCGCAGCACCGCCAGCGGTCCCGGGGCCAGCTCCAGCACCTGCTCGTCCAGGACCGCGGCCTGCGCGCGCAGCCGCAGCGTCCCCGCGCTCGTCTCCACGCGCGCCAGCGGGTGCTCGGCGAGGTGGGCCGTGAGCGTGCGCAGCAGCGCCCCCAGCCGCCAGCGGTCCGGGACCAGCGGCTCGACGCCGGCGGCGCGCAGCGGTTCGGCCGTGACGTCCCCGACGGCGCAGGCGACCACGCCGTCGGCGAAGCCGCCGACCAGCTCCTCCAGCCGGCCGGCGCTCCCGGCCGCCTCCAGCAGGGCGACCGCGCCCGGTGCGCTGGTGAAGACGACCGCGTCCAGCCGGCGCGTCGCGACGAGGTCGACGAGGCGGTCCACCGCGGCCGGGTCGTCCGGCGGCAGCCACCGGTAGACCGAGACGCCGCGCACCCGGGCGCCGGCCTCGACCAGCGGCGCCAGCTGCTCCTGGTCGGCCGCGCCGTGCAGCTGCACGACGATCGAGCGCCCGGCCACCCCCTCGGCCACGAGGCGCTCGACGGCCTCGGCGGTCTGCTCGGAGGCGGCCGACCACTCCTCGCGCAGCCCGTTGGCGCGGATCACGCCGGTGGCCTTGGGCCCGCGGGCGAGCACCCGGGCCCGCCCGAACGTCTCCAGCAGCGGGGTCGCCAGCCCCGCCGCGTCCGCCGCCTCGACCCAGCCGCGCAGGCCGATGCCGGTGGTGACGAGCACGTCGTCGGGCGGGTCGGCGATGACGTCGCGGGTCTCGGCGAGCAGCTGCGCGTCCTCGGTGAGGGGGACGATGCGCATCGTCGGGGCGTGCACGACGCGGGCGCCCTTGCGCTCGAAGGTGGCGATCATGTCCGAGGAGCGGCGGTCGCTGGTGATGCCGATGGTGACCCCGAGCAGCTGGCGGACCTCGCCGCCGGCGCCCGGGGCGGTGCCGGGGGCGCCCGGCGGCTCGGCGGGAGCCGGCGCGGGGGTGGCCGGTGCTGGCGTGGGGACGGTCACGCCTGTGGACCGTAGGCGAGAGGAGGCCCGTCCGCCACGACCCCGCCGCCGCCCTGCGCGTCGACGGCCGCGTGGGCGGCCGCGTGGACGGCCGCGTCGACGGCCGGCTCACGGGTCAGGTCCAGCCCCGCGACCTCGCCCACGACGACCACCGCGGGGGAGCGCACCCCCCGCGCCGCCGCCGTCGCGGCGATGTCGGCGAGGGTGCCCCGGGTGGTGCGCTGGGAGGCGCGCCAGCCGTCCTCGACGATCGCCACCGGCGTCGCCGGGTCCTTGCCCGCCGCGACGAGGTCCGCGGCCGTGCGCGCCAGCAGCGTCACGCCCATGAGCAGCACGATCGTGCCCTCCAGGCGCGCCAGCGCCTGCGCGTCGACCGCGTCGTGGCCGCTGACCACCGTGACCGAGCGCGAGAGCCCGCGGTGGGTGACCGGGACGCCGGCGGCCGCGGGCACCGAGAACGCGCTGGTGACCCCGGGCACCACCTCCACCTCCACCCCGGCCGCGCGGCAGGCCAGCACCTCCTCGCCGCCGCGGCCGAGCACGTACGGGTCCCCGCCCTTGAGGCGCACCACCCGCCGGCCGGCCTGCGCGTGCTCGACGAGGATCCGGTTGATCTCCTCCTGGGGGACGGGGTGGTGGTCGGGGGTCTTGCCGACGTCGACGACCTCCACGGCCGGGTCGAGCTCGTCGAGGACGGCGGTGGGGGCCAGCCGGTCGACGACGACGACGTCGGCCTCGGCCAGGCGGCGGCGCCCGCGCAGGGTCAGCAGGTCCACCTCGCCGGGTCCGCCGCCGACGAGGACGACGCGCCCGCGCCCGGGGCGGCGGCGGCGCAGCGGCGCGGCCCCGGAGTCCAGCCAGCGGGCCAGCGCCCCGCGCAGCGCCTGCGCGCGGCGCGGGTCGGCCCCGGCGGTCGCGGACACCACCACGTCGTCGCGGCGCACGACCACGGGCGTCCAGGCGCTGGAGGCCGCCGCGTCGTCGGCGCGCACGCACCACGTGCGCTGCGCCTCGGCCGCCGCCGCCACGGCCGCGTCGACCTCGGGCGCTCCCGTGGCGGTGTGCACGAGCCACGCGTCCGCCAGCAGCGCCGGCAGCGCGGTGACGTCGACCTCGACGGGGTCCCACTCCAGCCGGGGCAGCAGCTCGCGCAGGTCCTCGCACAGCGCGGGGGCGACCACGCGCACGAGCGCGCCCGCCTCGAGCAGGTCGCGGGCCCGCCGGGCGGCGACGGGCCCGCCGCCGGCGACGAGCACGCGTCGTCCGGTGACGTCCAGGTGCAGCGGGTAGCTGCTCGCTCGAGCGCTCACGGTGTCCTCCCGCCCTCAGAGTTCCACGCTGACGACGCCGTCGTCGGAGATCCGGCAAGGATGCACCGCGATGGGGTCCGCGCCGGTGCTCGAGGCGCCGGTGGCCAGGTCGAAGGCGTTCAGGTGCAGCGGGCAGACGACCACGCGCTCGTCGACCTGCCCGTCGGCCAGCGGCCCGCCCGCGTGCGGGCAGGCGGCCTGCACGGCGCTGACCCGGCCGCTGCGGTGGCGGAACAGCGCCACCTGCCGGCCGTCGACGACGTAGGCGCGGCCCTCGCCGACGGGCAGCTCCTCCAGCGGGCAGACGGCGTGGGCGGTGCGCTCGGCGCCCTCGGCGCGGGCGCGGGTGGGGACGCTCATCGGGGGACCTCAAGCGGGACGGGCGTGCCGCCGGGGGCACCGGCGGGGCGGCGGGGGACCAGCGGCAGGTCCACCAGCGGCAGCGCGGGGCGGAACTGCCCCGGCGTCGCCGGCCGCTCGCCCTCCTGCCAGGGGTCGCGGTAGTTGTCGACGGTGGCCTGCATGCGCTCGTCGAGCCCGGCCACCAGGCCGTCGGAGTCCTCCACGAGGACGTTGCGGACCCGCTCGATCCCCAGCCGCGGCACGAACTCGTAGGTGCGCTCCAGCCAGTTGCCCCACTCGCGGTAGAACTGGATGAAGCGGCCGGTGAGCGCGATGACCTCCTCGGGGGAGTCGACCGTGGCCAGCAGGTCGCCCTTGCGGACCGAGGCCCCGGCGGCGCCGCCGACGTAGACCTCCCACCGGCCGGAGCCGACCGCCACGACGCCGACGTCCTTGACGTAGGCCTCCGCGCAGTTGCGCGGGCAGCCGACGACGCCGAGCTTGAGCTTCGCCGGGGTCTCGATGCCCTGGAAGCGGGTCTCGATGTCGATGCCCAGCTGCGTGGAGTCGCCGAGGCCGAAGCGGCAGAAGTCGGTGCCCACGCACGTCTTCACGGTGCGGAAGCTCTTGCCGTAGGCGTAGCCGGAGGGCATGCCCAGGTCCTTCCAGACCTTCGGCAGGTCCTCCTTGCGGATCCCCAGCAGGTCCAGGCGCTGCCCGCCGGTCACCTTGATCATGCCGACGTCGTACTTGTCGGCGACGTCGGCGATCTTCCGCAGCTGCTCGGCGGTGGTGACCCCGCCCTTCATCTGCGGGACGACGGAGAAGGTGCCGTCGCGCTGGATGTTCGCGTGCACCCGGTCGTTGATGTACCGGCCGTCGCGCTCGTCCTGGTCCAGCCCCTCCGGCCACATCATCCGCAGCAGCGAGGTGAGGCCCATCTTCGACTTCGCGTCCTCCTCGCCGCCGGGCGCGAGCTCCCGGAACACCGCGGACACCGACTTCAGCCGGCGCTCGCGGATCGCGGCCATGAGCTCCGGCTTGGCCATCGGGATCCCGGGCACGTACCAGCTCGCGGACTCGTCGACGGTCAGCTCGCCGCCGGCGGCCCACTGGGTGATCTGCTCCACGAGCGTCGTGCAGGAACCGCAGCCCTTGCCCGCGCGGGTCTTCGCCATGACCGCGCCGAGCGAGGTGCAGCCGCCGGCGACGGCGTCGGTGATCTGCCCCTTGGTGACGCCGTTGCAGTTGCAGACCTGCGTCTGCTCGGACAGCTCGGCGACGGAGGTCTCCTCGGCGGGGGAGCCGAGGTCGAACAGCAGCGCCATCCGCTCCTCGGGCAGCGGCAGCCCCTGGTCGAAGGCCTGGGTGAGGAAGGCGGTCTTGCGCACGTCGCCGAGCAGGGTGGCGCCGACGAGGCGGCCCGCGCGGACGACGACGTTGAGGTAGACACCGCGGTGGGGCTCGGAGAAGACGACGAACTCGTCGTCGTCGCGCTCGGGGCCGGGCAGGCCCATCGCCACGACGTCGACACCGGCGACCTTGAGCTTGGTGGAGGTGCGCGAGCCGTGGTACTCGGCGTCCGGACGGGTCCCGGTGAGGTGGTCGGCGAGGACCCCGGCCTGCTCCCACAGCGGCGCGACGAGGCCGTAGGTCTGGCCGCGGTGCTGCACGCACTCGCCGATCGCGTAGACCCCGTCGGCGACGCCCTCCTCGCCCTCCTCCCCGGCGCTGCACTGCATCCGGTCGTCGACGACGATGCCGCGCTGGACCTCCAGGCCCGAGCGCAGCGCGACGTCGGTGTTCGGCCGGATGCCGGCGGCGACGACGACGAAGTCGGCGTCCAGGACGCTGCCGTCGGGCAGTTCCACCCCGCTGACCCGCTCGGTGCCGAGCAGGCCCCGCGTGCGCACCCCCGTGTGCACGCGGATGCCCAGCTCCTCGATCCTGCGGCGCAGCACCCGGCCGGCCTCGGGGCCGAGCTGCTGGTTCATCAGGTGCTGCGGGGAGTGCACCAGGTCCACCTGCAGGCCGTGGGTCACCAGCCCGTGCGCGGCCTCCAGGCCCAGCAGGCCGCCGCCGATGACGACGGCGCGGCGGTGGGTGCGCGCCGCCGCCAGCAGCGCCCGGGCGTCGTCGAGGGTCCGGAAGCCGAACACCCCCTCCAGCATCGAGCCGTCCGGCCGGGTCATCCCCTCCATGGCCGGGAAGAACGGCGTCGAGCCGGTCGCGATGAGCAGCACGTCGTACGGCGTCCGCCCGCCCTCGGCGTCGTGGACGACCTTGGCGAAGCGGTCGACGCGCTCGACGCGGACACCGGCGCGCAGGGTGATGCCGTTCTCGGCGTACCAGGGCAGGGAGTTCAGGAAGATGCCCTCCTCGTCCTGCTCGCCGGAGAGCACGTGCGAGAGCATGATGCGGTTGTAGTTGCCGTACGGCTCGTCGCCGAAGACGGTGACGTCGAACTGCTCGCGCCCACCGCGCTCGAGCAGCTCCTCGACGGCGCGGACGCCGGCCATGCCGTTGCCGACGACGACCAGGCGGCGCCGGGCGGTGCGCTGGTGCGGCAGGACCGCGGTGCTGGTGAGGGTCACGGCGCTCACACCTCCACGAGGCCGAGGTCGAGCACGACCGTGCCGCTCAGGCCGTCCGGCGCGGCCACCCGCAGCTCCAGGACCGAGGGCGCCTCGACGTCCTCCACGATGCGCAGCGGCACGTGGGTGGCGCCCCTGGCGGCGACGGGGAACCAGCGCACGGCCACGCCGTCGCGCAGCAGCACGACGCTGACCATCTCGTCGCTGGAGTTTCCGGCGCGGAAGTAGACGGCCTGTGCGCGCGCACCGTCGGGGACGGTGTACGAGGGCAGGCCCTCCAGGGTCACGAGCTTCTCCAGGCCGGCGCCGGTGAAGGCGTAGGCGCCCTGCAGGAAGCGGGGGGTCGAGCTCACGGTGTTCCTCCGGTCCTCGGGGTCTCAGATGTCCGCGCCGGCGAAGCGGCGTTCGCGGCCGACCTTGTAGACGGCGACGGTGACGGCCACGCAGACCGCGTAGAAGGCGATGAAACCGATCAGCGCGGGGCGCAGCGAACCGGTCGAGGTGATCGAGGCGGCGAACACCCGGGGGATGATGAACCCGCCGTAGGCGCCGATGCCGGCGGCGATGCCGATGCAGGCGGCGGCCTGCCGCTTGGCCAGCAGCAGCGCCGCGGTGTCGCCGCGGTCGACGGTGGAGCGGAAGATGGCGGGGATCATGCGGTACACGGAGCCGTTGCCCATGCCGGTGGCGACGAACAGCAGCAGGAAGCTGAGGAAGAAGAGCGCGAAGCTGTGCGCGCCGAGACCGAGGACGACCCCGACCGCCCCCAGCGACATGACCGCGTAGGCGGCGATGCTGACGTTCGCGCCGGACAGCCTGTCGGAGAGCCGACCGCCGTAGGGACGGGCGAGCGAGCCGACGAGGGCGCCGAGGAAGGCCAGCGTGAGCGGCACCTGGGCCAGCCCGATGAACCCCCAGTCGAAGGCGATGTCGGGGAACTGCGTCTTGATGAGGGTGGGGAAGACGCCGGCGTAGCCGATGAACGAGCCGAAGGTGCCGATGTAGAGGAAGGAGATGATCCAGGTGTGCTTGTTGCGCATCGCCGCCGCGTAACCGGCGACGTCGGCCTTGGCGCTGGAGAGGTTGTCCATCCAGCGCCAGGCGAGCACGGCCGCCAGCACCGCGAGCGGCACGATGACCAGCCCGGCGCGCTCCAGCGCGAGACCGCCGCCGACGACGACGATCACCGGGACGACCAGCTGCACCACCGCGACGCCGAGGTTGCCGCCGGCGGCGTTGAGGCCGAGGGCGGCGCCCTTCTCCCGCTCGGGGAAGAAGAAGGAGATGTTCGCCATGCTGCTGGCGAAGTTGCCGCCGCCGACGCCGGCGGTCGCGGCGACCAGCACCATGAGCCAGAACGGGGTGTCCGGGTTCTGCACGACGACCGCGAGCCCGACGCACGGGACGACCAGCAGCAGCGCCGAGACGATGGTCCAGTTGCGCCCGCCGAAGCGCGGCACGGCGAAGGTGTAGGGGAAGCGCAGCGTCGCCCCGACGAGGTTGGGCACGGCGATGAGCCAGAACTGCTGGTCGGCGCTCAGCGAGAAGCCGGCGGCGTTCAGCGAGGGGGTGACGATGGTCCACAGCTGCCAGACCGAGAAGCCGAGGAACTCCGCGAAGATCGACAGCCACAGGTTGCGCCGGGCCGCCGGACGGCCGGTGGACTCCCACTGCGCGCGGTCCTCCGGGTCGTAGTCGTCGACCCAGCGCCCCGGCCGCGGGGAGGGGATCGTTCCGGTCGGGGCAGTGCGCTCGCTGGTGACGGCCATGTGGGCGCTCCTCGGGGGGCGGACGACGTCGGGGTGGCCCGGGTGACCACCGGGACCGCCACGACGCTAGGCCGGGCGCGTTACAGCCGGTCGCGCCCGCCGTTGCGCTCCTGTGACGTCGCCCTCACGGCGGGCGGCCGGGGCTGTGAGGAGGACGCACCCCGCGCGCAACACGGGCGAAACGGCCGTGCAACCGCGTGCCCGTCTACTGTGCCCGTGACGTCTGAAGCCCAGGGCACCACCCGCGTGCGCAGCGCCTGCTCCTACTGCGGCGTCGGCTGCGGCGTCGTGCTCGACGTCGCCGTGGACCCCGGGACCGGCCGCCGGCGCGTGCTCAAGGTCACCGGTGACAAGCAGCACCCGGCCAACGCCGGGCGGCTGTGCACCAAGGGTGCCACCAGCGCGGACATGGCGAGCGCACCCGGCCGGCTGGAGACGGCGCTGGTGCGCGAGGAGCGGGGGGAGGCCCCGCGCCCGCTGCCGGTCGCCGAGGCCGTCGAGCGGGTCGCCGCCCGCTTCCGGCAGGTCGTCGACGAGCACGGCCCGGACGCCGTGGCCCTCTACGTCTCGGGCCAGATGTCGCTGGAGGCGCAGTACCTGGCCACCAAGCTCGGCAAGGGCTTCCTGCGGACCAGCCGGGTGGAGTCCAACTCGCGGCTGTGCATGGCCAGCGCCGGGACGGGCTACAAGCAGTCCCTGGGCTCGGACGGGCCGCCCGGCTCCTACGACGACCTCGACACCGCCGACCTCTTCCTCGTCATCGGCTCCAACACCGCCGACTGCCACCCGATCCTCTTCCTGCGGATGATGGACCGGGTGCGCGCCGGCGCGAAGCTCATCGTCGTCGACCCCCGCCGCACCGCCACCGCGGAGGCGGCCGACCTCTTCCTGCAGGTGCGCCCGGGCACCGACCTGGCCCTGCTCAACGGCCTGCTGCACCTGCTGGCCGGGCGCGGCGCCCTCGACGAGGAGTTCATCGCCACCTGCACCGAGGGCTGGGAGGCGATGGCGCCCCTGCTGGCCGACTCCCCGCCGCAGCGGGTCAGCGAGATCACCGGCATCGCCGAGGCCGACCTGCACCGGGCCGCCGACCTCATCGCCGGTGCGGGGGAGTGGACCAGCCTGTGGACGATGGGGCTCAACCAGAGCACCCGCGGGACGTGGAACACCAACGCGCTGGTCAACCTGCACCTGGCGACCGGGGCGATCTGCCGCCCCGGCAGCGGGCCGTTCTCGCTGACGGGGCAGCCGAACGCCATGGGCGGGCGGGAGATGGGGTACATGGGCCCGGGCCTGCCGGGGCAGCGCTCGGCCCTCGACCCCGACGACCGCGCGTTCACCGAGCGGGCCTGGGGGCTGGCCCCCGGCACCCTGCGCACCGAGGCCGGCGCCGGGACCGTCGACATGTTCGAGCGGATGGCGGCCGGCGAGGTCAAGGCGTGCTGGATCATCTGCACCAACCCCGTCGCCTCCGTCGCCAACCGCCGCACCGTCGTGGAGGGCCTGGAGCGCTGCGAGTTCGTCGTCACCCAGGACGCCTTCGCCGACACCGAGACCAACGCCTACGCCGACGTGGTGCTGCCGGCGACGCTGTGGGCCGAGTCCGACCAGGTCGCGGTGAACTCCGAGCGCACCCTCACCCTGCTGCCGCAGGCCGCCGACCCGGCCGGCGAGGCGACACCGGACTGGTCGCTCATCGCGCAGGTCGCCCGGGCGATGGGGTTCACCGAGGGGTTCGCCCACACCAGCGCCGCGGAGGTCTTCGAGGAGATCCGCGGCTTCGCCAACCCGCGCACCGGCTACGACCTGCGCGGGGTGGACCACGAGCGGCTGCGCACCTCACCGGTGCAGTGGCCGGCGCCGCCGGGCGACGAGAGCACCCGGCACCCGATCCGCTACCTCAACGACGGCGTCGGGCGCGAGGTCGTCGTCCACCCCGACGGCACCCGCCCCCGGGCGGTGTTCGCCACCCCCTCCGGGCGCGCGGTCTTCCACCCCCGCCCGTACCTGCCGCCCGCCGAGCTGCCCGACGACGAGCACCCGTTCGTCCTCAACACCGGCCGCGTGCAGCACCAGTGGCACACCCTCACCAAGACGGGCAAGGTCGCCAGGCTCAACGCGCTGAACCCCGGGCCGTTCCTGGAGGTGAACCCGCAGGACGCGCAGGCGCTGGGGATCGCCGAGGGGGACCGCGTCGAGGTGGTCTCCCGGCGCGGTCGGGCGGTGCTGCCGGCCGTCGTCACCGACCGCGTGCTGCCCGGCGCCTGCTTCGCCCCCTTCCACTGGAACGACGCCTTCGGGGAGTACCTGGCCGTCAACGCCGTCACCAACGACGCCGTCGACCCGGACAGCTTCCAGCCGGAGTTCAAGGTGTGCGCGGTGCGGCTGGCCCGCGTCGGCCCGCCCGCCGCACCCGAGCAACCCGCCGCGCAGCCCGCCGCGCAGCCCGCCGCCCAGGCGCCGGCGGTGCTCGCGGCAAGTGCGCCGGTGCCGGTCCTCGACGAGCGGCAGACCCGCTACCTGCAGGGGTTCCTGCACGCCCTGGGGCAGCAGGGCGCCGAGGCCGGCACCGCCGTGCTGCCGGACTCGGCGCCCTTCACCGGCGGCGACCGCGCCTGGGTGGACGGCTTCCTCGCGGGGCTGACCTCCCGGGCGCCGGCGGAGGGCCCGGGACAGGACGCGGCGGGGCAGGACGCGGCGGGCCAGGACGCGGCGGGGCAGGCCGAGGTCCTGCTGCTGTGGGCCTCGCAGACCGGCAGCGCGCAGGAGCACGCCCGCCAGAGCGCGCAGGTGCTGCAGGAGGCCGGGATCCGCGTGGACGTCGCAGCCATGGACACCGTCGACCCGGCCCGGCTGGCGGCGGTGCCGACGGTGCTCGTCGTCTCCAGCACCTTCGGCGACGGCGGACCGCCGGACAACGGGGAGGCGTTCTGGTCGGCCCTCTCGCAGCAGCAGGCCCCCCGGCTGCCGGGCACCCGGTTCGCGGTGCTCGCCCTGGGCGACAGCAGCTACGCGCAGTTCTGCGGGCACGGCCGGCGCCTGGACGACCGGCTCGCCGAGCTGGGCGGGGTGCGGCTGCTGGAGCGCGTGGAGGTCGAGCCCGGCGAGGACGAGCGCGCCGAGCAGTGGGGCCGCCGCGTCGCCGACCTGCTGCGCGAGCAGGGCCCGCAGCCCCCGCGACCCCCGCAGGCCCCGGGCGGCGAGCGGCAGGTCCCCGTCCCGCGCGCCCCGCAGCCGGGCGCCCCGCCCTCCCGCGCGAACCCCTACCGCAGCCGCCTGGTGCGCAACGTCCGGCTCAACGGCCCCGGCTCGACGAAGGAGGTGCGCCAGATCGGGTTGCACCGCGACGGGCGGCTGGAGCACGCCGCGGGCGACTCCCTGGGCGTGTGGCCCGTCAACGACCCCGCCGTCGTCGAGGCCTGGCTCGCGCTCACCGGCATCGACGCCGACGCGACCACGAGCGCACCGGACGGCACGGAGGTGGACTGGCGCACCGCCGCCACCCGCCACCTGGAGATCCTGCGCCCGAACCCGGACCTGCTGCGGTTCGTGGCCGCCCGCTCGCGCGAGGAGGGCCTGGCCCGGCTGCTGGCCGCGGGCGGGGAGGAGCTGGCGCGCTTCACCGGCGGCCGGCAGAGCCTGGACGTCCTGGCGCAGTTCCCCGCGCGGGCCGAACCCGCCGAGTGGCGCGCCGTGCTCAAACCCCTGCAGCCGCGGCAGTACTCGATCTCCTCGGCCCCGCAGGCGCACCCCGACGAGGTGCAGCTGACCGTCTCCACCGTGCGGTGGGGCACTGCCGAGCGGCAGCGGCAGGGGGTGTGCTCGGCGTTCCTGGCCGACCGCGCCGGGGACGAGGACGTGCGCGTCTTCGTCAAGCCGTCCCCGGCGTTCCGCCCGCCCGCCGACCCCGACGCCCCGATGGTGATGATCGGCCCGGGGACGGGGGTGGCGCCGTTCCGGGCGTTCCTGCAGCACCGGCGTGCGCTGGGCCACCGCGGCCCGAACTGGCTGTTCTTCGGCGAGCGCAGCTCGGCGACCGACTGGTACTACCGCGACGAGTTCGAGGCCATGCGCGAGGACGGGTTCCTCACCCGGCTGTCGCTGGCCTTCTCCCGCGACCAGCCCGAGAAGGTGTACGTGCAGGACCGGATGCGCCAGCACGGCGCGCAGCTGTGGCGCTGGCTGGCCGAGGGGGCGCACCTGTACGTGTGCGGCGACGCGGCGCGGATGGCCGCCGACGTCGACACCGCCCTGCGCGAGGTCGTCGCCGCGCACGGCGCCACGAGCGCCGAGGACGCCGCCGCCCACGTGCGCTCCCTGGCCGCCGCCGGGCGCTACGTGCGCGACGTCTACTGACCCGGCCCCGACGGCACTGCCCGGCAGCGGTGCGGCGGCGGGGACCCCGCGGCCGGGGTGGCACCCTGCTGCCGTGCGCATCGACCTGCTGGGCCCCGTCCGGGTCCGCGCCGACGACGGCACCGAGGTGGCCGTGGCGGGGGCCCGGCTGCGGCGGCTGCTCGCGCAGCTGGCGCTGCGCGCCGGGCGCCCGGTGTCCACGGCGGCGCTGGAGGCGGCGCTGTGGAACGGCGAGGGCCCCTCCGGCCCGGGCGCCCTGCAGTCGCTGGTCTCGCGGTTGCGCCGCGCGCTCGGCGCCCCGGGGCGCGTCGGCGCCGGCCCCGCCGGCTACGTCCTCGACGTCGACCCCGGGGACGTCGACGTCGTGCGCTTCGAGCGCGCCTGCGCGGCCGGCCGCCGGCTGCTGCGCACCGGGGACGCCGAGGGCGCCGCCCGCGAGCTCGCGGCCGCGCTCGCGCTGTGGCGCGGCGAGCCCGTGGAGCTGGAGGGGACCGCGGACGCGGTGCGGCTGCGCGAGCTGCACCTCGAGTGCCTGGGCGACCGCGCCGAGGCCGACCTGCGGGCGGGCCACCTGCAGGGGCTGGCCGCGGAGCTGGAGGCGCTGACCGCGGCGCACCCGCTGCGGGAGCGGTTCGCCGAGCTGCAGGTGCGCGTCCTGACCGCGACCGGCCGCGGCGCCGAGGCGCTCGCCGCCTACGAGCGCACCCGCCGGCACCTGGCGCAGGAGCTGGGCACCGACCCCTCACCGGCGCTGCGCGCCGCCCACCGCCAGGCGCTCGACGGTGCCGGGGCGCCCGCGGTGGCCCCCTCCGCCGCCGCGCCGCTGCCCGCCCTGACGAGCTTCGTCGGCCGGGACGCGGACGTGCAGCGGCTGCAGGACCTGCTGGGCGCGGCGCGCTGCGTGAGCGTCGTCGGCCCCGGCGGTGCGGGCAAGACCCGGCTGGCCACCGAGGTCGCCGCCGCCGTCGCCTCCCGCGCCGAGGGCGGTCCCGGGGACGGCTGCGCGGGGTCGCCCGCCGGACGCGGCGGCGTCCACCTCGTGCCGCTGGCACCGGTCGCCGAGGGGGCCGACGTCCTCGGCGCCGTCGTCGCCGCGGTGGGGGCGCGGGAGGCGCACCGCGAGCGCCTGCGCCCGCCCGGCGGCAGTGCCGAGGACCCGCGCTCGCGGCTGCTCGCGGCGCTGTCGGCCGGTCCGCAGCTGCTGGTGCTGGACAACTGCGAGCACGTGCTGGACGAGACGGCCGTGCTGGTGGAGGACCTGCTGCGGCACTGCCCCTCCCTCACGGTGCTGGCCACCAGCCGGGAGGCCCTCGGCGTCGAGGGCGAGGTGCTGCACCCGCTCGGGCCGCTGCGCCCGCCGCCCCCGGGAGCGGACCTGGAGGTGGTGCGGGCCAACCCGGCGGTGCGCCTGTTCGTCGACCGCGCGGCCGCCGGCACCCCCGGCTTCACCGTGACCGCGCAGGAGGCCGACCTCGTCGCCGACCTCGTGCGCCGGCTGGACGGCCTGCCGCTGGCGCTGGAGCTGGCCGCGGCGCGGTTGCGCACGACGGGGCTGGTGCAGCTGCACGAGCGGCTGTCGGACCGCTTCCGGCTGCTCACCGGCGGGCGGCGCACGGCGGTGGCGCGCCACCGCACCCTGCGCGCCGTCGTCGACTGGAGCTGGGACCTGCTCGGCGCCGACGAGCGGGCGCTGCTGCGCCGGCTGTCGGTGTTCGCGGCACCGGTGTCGGTGGAGGCCGCGGCCGCGGTCCACCCCGACGCCGGCGACGCGGTCGCCGTCGCCGACCTGCTGGCCTCGCTGGCGGAGAAGTCGCTGCTGCAGCTGCGTCCCACCGACCCGGTGCGCTACGCGCTGCTGGAGACCATCCGCGAGTACGGCGCCGAGCGCCTCGCCGAGGCGGGTGAGGTCGAGCGGGTGCGCGAGCTGCGCACGCGGTGGGCGCTCGGCGTCGCCGCCCGCGCCGGGTCGGGGCTGCGCGGTCCCGGGCAGGCCGCGTGGTCGCTGCGCCTGGACGCCGAGTCCGAGGACCTGCTGGCGGCGCTGCGCGACCTCGTGGCCGCCGGCCGGCGGGCGCAGGCGCTGCGGCTGGCGCTGCCGGTGGCGCTGTGGTGGACGGTCCTGGGCCGGCACACCCCCGCCCGCGACTGGCTGGCGCTGGCCCGCTCCGCCGGGGTCCCCGGCACCGAGGGCCCCGGCGCCGAGGACGAGCTGGTGGCGGAGGCGCTGGAGCTGCTCGACGGCATCATGGCCGGTGAGCTGAACGCCGAGACCGCCGCCGTGCTGGAGCACGTGCGCGACCTCACCGCCCGCCTCGCCGCGCACGGCGGGGACACCCCGTCCGCGGTGGTCGTCCTGGCGCAGGTGTTCCTGCACGTCTTCGCCGAAGGCTTCACCGGCCCGGCCGACCACGCGCTGCTGGACCGGATGCCGGTCCCGCAGGACGCGGACCCGTTCGTGCGGGCGCTGTGCGAGCTGCTGCGCGCGGCCACGGCCGAGAACGTCGGAGACCTGGGGACGGTGCGCAGCGCCGCGGCGCGCGCGGAGGAGGGTTTCCGCTCGGCCGGGGAGAGCTGGGGCCTGGCGGGTGCGCTGCGCCTGCGCGCCCACGCGGACCTGTTCGACGGCGACCTCGACGCGGCGCGCGAGCGGCTGGCGGAGGCGGTCCGGCTGGTCGGAGCGTTCGGCTCCACCGAGGACGAGCTGCAGCTGCGGATGCGGCTGGCCGACGTGGAGCAGCGGCGCGGGCGCCCGGCGGCCGCCGCCGAGCAGGTGCAGCGCATGCGGGAGCTGGCTCCCGCGACGTCCGGGTCCACCCGGGTGTGGCTGGCCCTCACCGAGGTCTCGACCGCCCGCTGCGAGGGCCGCCACGAGGAGGCGGAGCGGTTCGTGCGCGCCGGGCTGGCGGCGCTGGGGGCCGGGGACGCCCCCGGCGCCGTGGGCTGGAACCACGAGCGCGCGGCCCTGCAGACCTCGCTGGCCCACCTGCGCCTGGACGCCGGGGACCTGCGGGGTGCGCGGGAACTGCTCGCGGCCACCCGCCCGGTGGCGCTGCGCACCCGCGACATGCCGATCGTGGCGCTGTTCGCCGTGGCCGCCGCCCGCTGGTGCGCGCTGTCCGGCCGGGACGCGGAGGCGGCCGAGCTGCTCGGCGCGTCCGCGTCCCTGCGCGGGGCCGACGACCTCACCGACCCGGAGGTCACCGCGCTGCGCGAGCGGCTGCGCGCCGCGCTGGGGGAGCGGGGTTTCGAGGAGGTGTTCACCCGGGGCCGCCGGCTGGACCCGCCGGCGGCCCTGGAGCGCACGGCCCTGCTGGGCTGAGCCGCGGCCCCCGGCGGTGCTCAGGCGCGGCGGTTGTAGGCGCGCAGCGCCAGCGGGACGAACACGAGGAGGAAGAACGCGATCCAGCCGCCGGTCCACGCCAGGTCGCCGGCGACCGGGCCGCCGAGCAGCAGCCCGCGCACGACTTCCACGAGGTGGGTGATCGGGTTGACGCCGACGAACGCCTGCAACCAGCCCGGCATCGTGGAGGAGTCCACGAAGACGTTGCTGCCGAAGCTCAGCGGCAGCACGAGCAGGAACATGACGCCCTGCACCGCACCGGGTGTGCGCACCAGCATGCCCACCAGGACGGAGATCCAGCAGAACGACAGCGCGAACGCGACCGACACCCCGAGCGCCGCGAGGAGTTCCAGCGGGCCGGTCAGCACGCGGAAGCCCATGAGCCAGGCGAAACCCGTGAGGGAGCAGAAGAGGACCAGGTAGCGGGCGAGGTCGGCCAGCACCGCCCCGACCAGCGGCGCCGAGCGCGCGATGGGCAGCGAGCGGAACCGGTCGAAGACCCCCTTGGTGATGTCGTCGTTGAGGTTCGTGCCCAGCGACACCCCGGCCAGCGCGATCGACTGGCCGAGCAGGCCGGGCACGAGGAACTGCAGGTACGCGCCGCGGTCCCCGGCGGCGATGGCACCGCCGAAGATGTAGGTGAACATCACCAGGAAGATGGCCGGCTGGACCGTCACGTCGATGAGGGCCTCCGGCGTGCGGGCGGTCTTGACGAGGCTGCGCCCGGCGAGCGCGAGCGCGTGGCGCAGCGCGCGCAGCGGGCCGCCGGTGCGCGCGGCCGGGACCGGTGCGGCGGTGGCGGGCAGTTCGGTGAGGGTGCTCATGCGGGGACCTCCTCGCGGGACGGCTGGGTGAGGCTGGCGAAGACCTCGTCGAGGGTCGGCAGGTGCAGCGAGAACTCGCTCACCGCGACACCGGCGTCGGCCAGGCCGCGGACGGCGGCGCCCATCGCGGCCTCGTCGGCGACCGGGACCGACGCCCCGCCCCCGGCCAGCGGCACCGGTTCCTCACCGCTGATCCTGGCCAGCAACCGTGCGACGGCGGGTGCGTCGGCGGCGTCGGCGGGGACGACGCGCAGGGTGCGCCCGCCCGCCTGCCGCTTGAGCCCGACGGGGGTGTCGTGGGCGATGACCCGCCCGTGGTCGATGACGGTGATCTCGTCGGCGAGCTGGTCGGCCTCCTCCAGGTACTGCGTGGTCAGCAGCACGGTGGACCCCTCGGCGACCAGCGAGCGCACGACGTCCCACGTGGCGTCCCGCCTGGCCGGGTCCAGCCCGGTCGTGGGCTCGTCGAGGAAGACGACGGCGGGGCGGCCGACGAGGGAGGCGGCCAGGTCCAGGCGGCGGCGCATGCCGCCGGAGTAGGTGCCCGCCCGCCGGGAGGCGGCGGAGGTCAGCTCGAAGCGCTCCAGCAGCTGCTCGGCGCGGCGCCGGGCGTCGCGGCGGGAGAGGTCGAGCAGCGTGCCGATGAGCACGAGGTTCTGCATCCCGGTGAGGTCCTCGTCGACGGAGGCGTACTGGCCGGTGAGCCCGATGGTGCGCCGCACCCGCGCCGCGTCGCGGACGACGTCGAGGCCGCCGATGCGGGCGGTGCCGGCGTCGGGGCGCAGCAGGGTCGCCAGGATGCGCACGGCCGTCGTCTTGCCGGCGCCGTTGGGGCCGAGCACGCCGAGGACGCGGCCCTGCGCCACGCGCAGGCTGACGCCGTCGAGGGCCCGGGTCTCGCCGAAGCGCTTGCGCAGCCCGTCGGCGTCGATCGCGTAGGTCATGCCCGCACCGTCGCGGTCGCCGCTGGCACGGGGCTGCCACCGCGCTGGCACGCGCTGGCACGCGCCGGCACGCGCCGGCGTTCACCCGTCCGGTGCGCGCGCGGCGGGCGGCGGTGATCGCCGCGCTACGATGGACCGTCCCCGCTCGAGGTCCGACTCGCGGGGGCGCCCCTCCTCCCGGTCGCGTGGAGGAGCCCTGCGGACCCAGAGGACCCGATGGACGAGCTCAGCCTGCTCCAGGCCAGCCACACCTACGACGTGGACGTCGCCGTGCTGCACTCCCTGGTCGGCCGCCGCGCCCTGCCCGAGCCCACCTGGGACGGCGGGCGCCTGGGCTGGGGCGCCGAGGACGCCCGGGACGTCAGGGCCTCGCTGCGCCGGATCGGCCTGCAGCGCTCCTGAGCAGCGCGGGCGGGCGCGGGTTGGCCGCTCCCGGCCCCCGTGTCGCCGCCCGCGCGGCGGCCAGCACCAGCGCCGGGTGCAGCAGCTCCAGCGGTGAGCCCACCAGGTGGTACGTGCGCCCCAGGGTGCGCGCGGCGCGGACGTCGCCGTGCGCCGCGAGGCGGTCCACCGTGCGGGCCCACCGGCTCAGCACCCGCTGCGCCGGGCCGGGCCGCCCCTGCGTGGTGGGCAGGCGCAGGTCCTCGCCCGTGGCGATCGCCCACGGCAGGTCGGCCACCCGCGCGGGCCGGCGCTGCCGGCGCCGGGTGGTGCGCGCGTCGAGCGGGTCGGCCCGCAGCGCCTCGCGCAGCAGCACGGCCTGGCGGGCGGCGACAGCGATGCCCTGCCCGTAGACGGGGTTGAAGGCGCACAGGGCGTCGCCGACCACGAGCAGCCCCGCCGGCCAGCCGGGCACCCGCTCGTACGCGCGGCGCACGTCGGCGGTCTGCCGGTGCACGGCGACCTCCCCGCGCGGCCCCCACCGCCGCCACGAGCCAGTCGCCGTCCTCGACGGGCAGCACCAGCGCCCCCGCGGCGAGGACGGGGTCGCGAGCAGGACCAGCCGTGCCGCCGCCGTCCCCGCGGTAGCGGCGCGTGGCGCACCCGGTGCGGGCGTCGACCCGGGAGACCGCGGCGGGCGGCAGACCCGGCCGCGCCGGCCGCTGCGGCAGCCGCGAGGAGCGCCCGGAGGCCTCGACGACGACCTCGCCCCCCACGTCGCCGCCGGCCGTGCGCACGCTCCACGCACCCCGCTCCCGCTCCAGGCCCGTCACGGGCGCGCCCTCGTGCAGGCGGACACCGGCCACGGAGGTCCTCGCGCAGGCCGGGCAGCAGCTCCTGCGCCGCGAGCAGCCCCGCGTGCAGGAGCACGTGCGCCTGCCGGCCCTGCGGGACGCCGTCGCGGGGGAGCGGGCGCGGCGGCAGCCGGTCGGCCTCGACGAGGTGCACCTCCCGCCCGGCCGCGGCCGCCGCCGCCAGCAGGCCGGCGAAGCTCGCGCCGACGACCACGACGGGCCCCGCCGGGTCCGACGGGTCAGCCGAGGTCGGCCACCGAGAAGGTGTCGCAGCGCGCGGGGTCGCCGCTCTCGTAGCCGGTGGTGAACCACTGCCGCCGCTGCGCGGAGGTGCCGTGCGTGTACGAGCCCGGGTCGGTGGTGCCGTCGCCGAGGTGGGTCTGGATGAAGTCGTCGCCGATGCGGCCCGCGGTGTCCAGGGCGCGCTCGACGTCCTCGTCGGTGATGTCGCTGATGAGCGGGGCGCCGGAGTCGTCGGGCACCGTCGTCGCGTGGTGCGCCCAGGTGCCCGCGTAGCAGTCCGCCTGC
Organism: Kineococcus aridisoli; assembly: GCF_050871885.1. Lineage (NCBI taxonomy): Bacteria > Bacillati > Actinomycetota > Actinomycetes > Kineosporiales > Kineosporiaceae > Kineococcus > Kineococcus aridisoli. The sequence continues at coordinate 25,086 of NZ_JBJLSF010000005.1, forward strand.
AGCTCCAGGCGGACGCTGCCGCTGTCGGGTCCGCTGACCCCGGCCTGCACGGCGTCGGAGGTGCCCAGCAGGTGCTGCACGTGGTGGCCGTACTCGTGCGCCAGGACGTAGGCGTCGACGAAGGTGCCGCCCTCGGCGCCGAAGCGGGTGCGCAGCTCGTCGAAGAACGACAGGTCGATGTAGACCTGCTGGTCGGCGGGGCAGTAGAACGGCCCCGTGCCGGAGGTGCCGGTGCCGCAGCCCGTCGGGGTCGAGCCGGCGAAGAAGACGGTGTCGGCGGGGGCGTAGCGCGGACCCAGCAGCCCGCTCCAGTAGTCCTGCACGGACTCCACGTCGGCGACGACGGCGCACTCGGCGCGGGCGTTGGCGTCGGCGCCGGTGCGGCAGGAGGCCGCGAGCTCGCCGGTGCCCGCGGTCTGCCCCTGGCCCAGGCCGTCGAGGACGGGACCCAGCTGCACCGCCGGCCCCGGCCCGCCCGCGCCGCCCCCGCCGCCCAGCACCTGCAGCAGCAGCACCACGAGGACGCCCACGATCCCGAGCCCGCCGCCGCCCACGGCGATCGCCCGGCCCCCACCGCCGCGCCGGTCCTGCACGTTGCCGGTGTCCAGGCTCGCGTCGTCCCGGTACCTCATGACCACCCCTCCGTCGCGGGCGCCGTCCGCCCTCCGCGCCCAGCGTGGCGGCAGTCCGGCCGCCCCGCTCGTCGTCAGCCGGGCGCGCCGGGCAGCAGGCCCGCGTCGTGGACGGCGAGCGCGACCTGCACCCGGTTGCCCACGCCCAGGCCCGCCATCACCCGTGTCGCGTGCGCCTTCACCGTGGCCGTGCCGACGCCCAGCTCGGCGGCGATCTCGGCGTTGGACAGACCGCGGCCGATCGCGAGCGCGACCTGGTGCTCGCGCGGGCTCAGCGACTGCAGCGCCTGCGCCGCGAGCGTGCCGCGCGAGGGGGCGGGCGGCAGCTGCGCCGCGACGCGGGCCATCAACCGCCGCGTCACCTCGGGGGAGAGCACCGGCTCCCCGGCCGCGGCGCGGCGCACCGCCGCGACGAGGTCGGCGGGCGGGGTGTCCTTGAGCAGGAACCCGCTCGCGCCGGCGCGCACCGCCGCCAGCACCGAGGCGTCGTCGCCGAAGGTCGTCAGCACCACGACCCGGGCGGCCGTCCCGGCGGTGATGCGGGTGGTGGCCTCCACGCCGTCGCAGCGGGGCATCCGCAGGTCCACGAGCACCACGTCGGGCCGCAGCTCGCAGGTGCGCTGCACGGCCTCCTCCCCGTCCACGGCCTCGCCGACCAGCTCGACGTCCGGCAGCGCGCCGAAGACCATCGTGAGCGCGCTGCGCACCAGCGGGTCGTCGTCGGCCAGCAGCAGGCGCACGGGTGCCGCCGCGCTCACGCGGGCACCCGGCCCGGCCACGGCACGCGCGCGCTCAGGCGGAACCCGTCGGGCAGGCGCTCGTGCTCCAGGCGGCCGCCGGCGAGGGCGACCCGCTCACCCAGGCCCACCAGGCCGAAACCCGCCCCCGGCACGCCCGGGCCGCCCGGGGACCCGGAACCTCCGGAACCCCCGGCGGGGGCGCTCCCGGGTGCGGCGCGGTCGGTGACCGTCACCACGACCTCGCCACCGGCCGCCCCCTCGACCACGACGTCGGCCCGGTGGCCGGGGGCGTGCTTGCGGATGTTCGTCAGCCCCTCCTGCACGATGCGGTACACGGTGCGCTGCACGGCCTCCGGCGCCGCGTCCGGATCCTCGACGCGGAGGGCGAGCCGGGCGTCGACGCCGAGCGCGGCGCTGTCGGCCACCAGGTCGGGCAGGTGCTCCAGCCGCGGCTGCGGCCGCCCGCCGGCACCGGTCACCTCGTCCGCGCGCAGCACGCCGAGGATCTCGCGCAGGTCCTCCAGCGCCGCGTGCGAACTGCTGCGGATCGTCTCGGCCGCGGCGGCGACCGCTTCCGGCGGGGAGTCCGGCCGGAAGGCCAGCGCCCCCGCGTGCAGGCTGACCGCGGAGATGCGGTGGGCGAGCACGTCGTGCATCTCCCGCGCGATCCGGGCGCGTTCCAGCACCCGGGCCTGCTCGGCGCGCCACTCCTGCTCCGCGCGCAGCCGGTCGGCGGTGCGGCGCAACGACTCCAGCAGCTCGCGGCGGGTCCGGGCGTAGGTGCCCCAGCCCACGACGGGTGCGGCGAGCAGCAGCACGACGAGGACCTCCGCCCACCACGGCCAGCGCACCGCGGGGTCGGGGAAGAGGCGCGCGTAGACCAGCGAGGCCGCCGCCAGCACGGCGGTGGCGATCGCGACCGCGCGCCAGCTGCGCCGGGCGGCCACCGAGAACAGCGCGACCAGGGACGCGGCGAGCACGCTCGCCGACACGACGGTGCTCACGGCCAGCACCGAGGCCACCGGCAGCGGCCACCGCCGCCGCAGCACCAGCAGCGGCGTCAGCAGCAGGCCCAGCAGGAGGTCGGCGAACACCACCGCGTCCGGGCGCACCCGCGCGCCGAGCGCCCCGTCCAGCTCCGCGCCCACGAGCGCCAGCCCCGCCCCCAGGCACAGCAGCACCAGCGCGAGGTCCCCGAGCAGGCGCAGCGCGGTGCGCCCCCACGACCGCGGCGCCCGCGGCGACGGGTCGGGCGGGGCAGGAGCGGGCGGAGCGGCGACGGGCACGGGCACGGGCCCACGGTAGGGCGGTGGCGCCGGCCCGGCGTCCACCCTCCGGCGCCCGCCACCGGGCCGGCTTCGACCTAGGTCGAAGCCGACCCGCACCCGCACGGCGGACGCGTCGCGGCCGGTGCGGACAGCACGCTGGAGCCGTGACCACGAGCACCACCGACCACCCCACCGACCACCCCACCGACCAGCCCGGGCACCGTCCCGCGCACCGTCCCGCCGACCGCCCGTACACCGCGCTGCTGCGCGACGACCGGCACCGCTGGTGGCGGCCGCTGGTCGGCCTCGCCGCGGCGGCCGGCGGCCTGCTGGTGCTGCTCGTGGTGCTCCTCGCCGGCACCGTCGTGGCCGTCCTCGCCGCCGCCGCCCTCGGCCGCGGGGAGGTCCCCGAGGTCGACGACGCGCAGTTCGACGTGGCGCTGACGAGCACCTGGTGGGGGTGGCTGCTGACGAACCTGCTGCTGGCCACGGGCATCCCGCTGGCCGCCCTGGCGGTGCTCGCCGGGCACCGGCGCCGGCCGGGGACGCTGTCCTCGACCGCCGGGCGCTTCCGCTGGCGCCGCACCGGTGCCGCGGCGCTGGCGGCGCTGGTCGTCCTCGGGGCGCTCGTCGCGCTCGGGTACGCCGTCGACCCCGTCGCGCCGCCGGCGGACCCGGTCGCCCGCGAGGTCGTGCTGCTGCTGCTCGTCGTGCTGCTGACGACACCGCTGCAGGCGGCCGGCGAGGAGTACGTCTTCCGCGGCTGGCTGAGCCAGGCGGTGGGGTCGTGGTCCGCCCGCCCCGTGGTGGGTGCCGTCGTCGCCGCGGTGGTCTCGGCGGCGCTGTTCGGCCTGGCCCACGGCGGCCAGGACGCCTGGCTGCTCACCGACCGCGTCGTCTTCGGCCTCGTCGCCTCCTGGCTGGTGTGGCGCACCGGTGGGCTGGAGGCCGCCGTCGCGGTGCACGCGGTGAACAACCTCGTCATCCTCGTGCCGGCCGTCCTCACCGGGACGCTGGCGCAGGCGTCGCTGGCCACGAGCGCCCCGCCGTGGGTGGTGCTCAGCGGGATCGCCGGCCTGCTCCTCGTCGCGGCGGTCGTGCACCGCACCGCACCGCCGCGCACCGGTGGGCACCGGTCCCCGCGCCGCTGAGCCCTCCGGCCGGGGCGCCGCTCAGCCGAGCCCGTGCCAGCGGCTCTCGTCGCTGGCCCGGCGCAGCGCGAACACGTCCGGCACGGACAGCTGGCCGATCCCGTACCGGCCGGCGGCCGGGTCGGTGCGCGCGTACTCGTCGCACGCCGCGAGGTAGCGCCGGCCCGGGGCGCGCTCGCTGGTCAGCGCGGGACGCTCCCGCTCCAGCGCCCACTCGTCGGGCTTGACGTAGAAGCGCACGTCACCGCCGGTGCCGGGGGCCAGGTCGCGCAGCGCGGCACCGAGGGCGGCGTGGTCGCGGTGGCCGTCGCTCCAGCTCGTGGTGCGGAAGGCGCCCGCGGGGAACAACCCCGTCCACGTGCCCACGACGCTGCGGGCCAGCGCCGGGGTGAGCGCCCCGTCGACGCAGTGCCCGAGGAACACCTGCTCCTGCGGCACGCCCAGGGCCGCGCACGCTGCGAGGAACTCCCGGTCGCGGGCGGCGGAGAACTCCGCGACCGACAACCCGGTGAGTTCCCGGGCCGCGGAGGCGCGCCCGTCGGTGACGAGGACCACCACGACGTGGCGGCCCTCGGCGACCGCCCGCTCGATCGCCGGGCCCGTGGTGAGGGTCTCGTCGTCGGCGTGCGGGGAGAAGAACACCACCGGCTCGTCCACGCCCTCCGGAGCCGCCATCGACTGCGTGCGCACGGTGATCGCCATGCCGGGACGCTAGCGCGCGGCCGGTGGCGCCCCGGCGGCCGCCGGGCGCAGGGCGTGCGCGACGAGCGCGGCGAGCAGTCCGGCGGCGACGGGCACGAGCAGGGCGGTCCGCAGGTCCGTCAGGTCCGACAGCGCGCCCACCGCCGGGGAGGTGAGCAGGAAGCCGATCCGCATCAGCCAGCCCAGCAGGGCGATGCCCGTGCCCTCCGGCAGCCCCGGGACGCGGCCGGCGGCCGCGAACGCGGCCGGCACCAGGGTGGCGCAGCCGAACCCGGCGAGGGCGAACCCGGCGAACGCCGGGGCGGGCGCGGGGGAAGTCACGACGAGCGCCGCGCCCGCGGCGACGACGAGCCCGCCGGCGCGGGCCACGGCCGCGCGGCCCCACCGGTCGGTCATCGGGTCGCCGAGCAGCCGTCCGGCGAACTGGGCGAGCAGCGCGGCGCTGAGGACCAGCCCCGCGACCGCCTCCGGGGCACCGGTCCGCGTGCGCACGAACAGCACCGCCCAGTTGCCGACCACGTCCTCGACCAGCGTGCCGCAGATCGCGAGCACCACCAGCGGCAGCAGCGCCCGCCAGGCGTGCCGGCGCGCACCGGTGCGCAGCGGCGCGGCGGGGGTCCGCTCGTGCTGCTCGTCCGCGCGCAGGGCGGCCCGGACGTCGGCGGGGACCACGGCCAGGCGGCACGCGAGGACCGCGACGAGCACCCAGGCGGCGCCGTTGACGAGCATCTGCACCCCCGGGTCCACGTGCGCGGCGGCCGCCGCGGCGCCGAGGGCTCCGCCGGTGGCCGCGCCGGCGGACCAGGCGGCGTGGAAGGAGTTCACGGCGGAGCGGCCGTGCCACTGCTCGACCAGCACCCCCTGCACGTTCTGCGCCGCGTCGACGACCGCGTCGAGGGCTCCGGCCACCGCCAGGGCGAGCGCGAACAGCCACACCTCGCGGCTGCCGCCGGCCACCGCGAGCGCCGCCGCGAGCGCCGCCGACCCGACCACGGTCGCGCGCAGCGCGCCGAAGCGGCGGACGACCCGTCCGGCGAGGGGTGCCGCCAGCAGGGCGCCGGCGGCGAAGGCGACGACCAGCACCCCGAACCCGCTGTCGCCGAGCCCGAACAGCGCCTTGAACTCGGGGTAGCGCGGCAGCAGGGCGCTGAAGAGGACGCCGTTGGTGAAGAACACCAGGGCCACGCCGGCGCGGGCGCGGCGGGGGGAGGACGGGGCGGGGGTTCGGAGCACGCCGGGAACGTAGGTGGTTGGATGATCACGTGCAACGATCAGAACGGCACCGGGCGATCGTCCAGGCGGTCTCCTCCGGCGCCACCGTGACCGTCGACGCGCTGTGCGCGCTCACCGGGGCCTCGCCGATCACCGTCCGCCGCGACCTGACCGAGCTCGCCGAGCACGGCTCGGTGCGCCGGGTGCGCGGCGGCGCCACCCGCGCCGACGCGCGCGGCACGCTGATGCCCTTCTCGGTGCGCTTCGAGACCGACCGCGAGCGCAAGGACGCGCTCGCAGCCGTCGTCGCCGGCCTCGTCGCTGACCACGAGTCGCTCGTCCTCGACAACGGCACCACCTGCTACGCGGTCGCCCGGCACCTCGTCGGCCGCCCGCTGACCGCGCTGGCCCTGTCGCTGCACTCCGCGGCGGCGCTCGCCGCCCGCCCCGGGGTCAGGACCGTCGTGCCCGGGGGCCCGGTCGAGACCGACACCCTCGCCTTCACCGGCAGCGCCGCCCTGGCCGCGCTCGCCGACGTCAGCTGCGACGTCGCCGTCCTCGGCGCCTGCGCCGCCCTGCCGGGCACCGGGCTGACCTCCACCACCTACGAGGACGCCCAGGTCAAGCGCGCCTGCCTGCGCGCGGCGCGGCGGCGCGTGCTGGTCACCACCGCCGACAAGCTCGTCCGGACCTCCACCTTCCGCTTCGGCGGCGTCGGCGACCTCACCCACCTCGTCACCACCGACGACGTCCCGGACAGCGTCCTCGCCCCCTTCCGCGCCGAGGGCGTCCAGGTGCACGCGGTCGCCGCGCCCGCCCGGTCCGGGGACCGGGCGGGCGCGGCAGGCTGGTCCGCTCAGGAGACGGCCGTGATGCGGCCCTCACCGCCCACGGGGTAGTCCGCGGCGCTCACCCGGCCGGCCAGGTCGCCGGTGAGGTACGTCGCCAGCGCCTGCTGGTAGGTCACCGGCAGCACGGTGAAGGCGACGCCGTCGAAGGGGTAGCCGTCCCCGCCGCGCAGCATGAAGTCGATCGTCGCCACCGACAGGGTCTGCACCGCACCGGTGGGCACCCCGCCGCGGACGAGGACCGTGCCGTCGTCCAGGACCAGGTCGACGACGCGCGAGCCGGCCGGCCGGGCCGGGTCGTAGCGCACGCGGTAGCCGGCCGCCTGCGCGAAGGACCCGGCCGGCTGCAGCACCCCGCCGGTGACCTGCGCGGACAGGCCGTGCTCGACGCCGGCGAGGAAGGTCTCCACCGGCATCGCCGGGGCGACGCCGACGAAGTTGGCGAAGGGCAGCACCGTGTAGGTGTCCAGGGCGCTGATCTCCCCGGCGGGCAGCACGGAGGCGTTGCGGATGCCGCCGCCGTTCTGCAGCGCCACGACCGGCGCGCTCACCCCGGCGGCGGCGGCCTCGCGGCGCCCGGCGGCCAGCAGGGCGTCGGTGGCGAGGTCGCCCAGGTTCGTCTCGCGGCTGCGCACGTCGTTGCGCACGCCGTTCAGCGGCACCTCCGAGCGGGCCAGGACCCGCTGGGCGAGGGAGGAGACGTACTGCTGCACCGGCTGCACGACCTGCTGGTGCACCTGGGCGTCGGGCTGCACGGCGTCCGGGCCCTGCGCGAGCACGGGCAGCGGCCGCGAGGCGGCCTCGTCGACGGCGAGGAGGTCGCCGCGCTCGTCGAAGGTCACCACGAGCCGGCCGACGTAGGTGTGCAGCGCGTTGGTCGTCACGACGGGCACGACCCGCCCGTCGGCGTCGGTCGGGGTCAGCGGGTAGCGCCCGTAGGGGGTCACGCCGTTGGCGACGAGCGGGTCACCGGGGTCGGCGAGCAGTTCGTGCCCGCCGCCACCGACGATCACGTCGACGCCGCGCAGCTGCCCGGCCAGGGCCACCTCGTTGTCGATGTCCTGCAGGTGCGAGACGAGGACCACCTTGTCGACGCCGGCGGCGGCGTAGGCGGCGGCCTGGGCGTTGGCGATGCGCGCCAGGTCCGGGTCGACGGTGACGCCGCGCGAGCTGCTCAGGCGCGGCAGCTCGGGGGTGGTCAGGCCGATGACGCCGATGCGCTCGCCCTTCACCCGCTGCACGTGGGTGCGCACGATCGTGCCGTCGCGGACCTCGGCGAGCAGCCGCGGCTCGGCCTCGAAGCCGAGGTTGCCCGCGACGAAGGCCGTGCCCGGGGAGACGTCGCCCAGCCACCGGGCGAGGAAGTCGGGGTTCTGGTCGAAGTCGTGGTTGCCGAAGATCGAGACGTCGAAACCGGCGGCGCTGAACGCCGTCGCGTCGTAGACCGGGCGCCCGGAACCCTCGCTGGCCGCCAGCTGCGGGCCGGGCAGGAAGTTGTCGCCGGCGGAGACGGTCAGCACGCCCCGCTTGCCGGCCTGGCCGGGACCGGGGGCGCCGGTGACGGCCGCGCGCTGCTCGCGCTGGAGGAGCTCCACGAAGCGGTCCACCCCGCCGTAGGTGCTGCCGTCCGTGCCCGTGACGGGCAGCAGGGAGGACTCCAGGTCGTTGGCGTGCAGGATCGTCAGGGTGAAGTCGGCCTTGGGCGCCTTCGGCGGCTTCGGGGCGGCGACGGCGGTCGCGGGGGCCGCGACGAGGGTGGAGGCCAGGACGAGGGCGAGCGCGGCGCGGCGCGCTGGTGCGGGGGACATGTCTCTCCGGGGGACGCTGGTGCGGTGCGGGCCGGATCCTCGCACCTGGCAAGGGGTCCGGGGAACCGTTCGCGCGCCGCCGGCCCCTTCCGGACCCGCAGGGCGCGCCCCTCGTGAGCGACCGCTCACCGCGCCACCCGGACGTCACCTGAAGTTAACCCGGGAGCGACCCCGGGCGGTGCTGAGCACCCCCTGAGCCGGGTTACCTTCTGAGCACTCCCCGTGCCCGTCCGGAAGGACCCCCATGCCCAGCCGTTCCCGCGCGGCGCGCCTGACCGGTGGCTGCGTCGCCCTCGGCGTCGCCGGTGCCGCGTTCACCGCGCTCGGACTGCCCGCCTCCGCCGCACCCACCGCGCCGTTCGTCTCGGAGATCCACTACGACAACGCCGGCACCGACACCGGCGAGTTCGTCGAGGTCCAGCTCCCCGCGGGCACCAGCTCCGCCGGGCTGTCGATCGTCCTCTACAACGGCGGCAACGGCGCCAGCTACGACACCGACCCGCTGCCGGCCGTCACCGCACCCGCCGACGCGCCCGCCGTGGCCGTCGTCGACTACCCCGCGAACGGCGTCCAGAACGGTTCCCCGGACGGCGTCGCGCTCGTGCGCGGCACCGAGGTGCTCGAGTTCCTCTCCTACGAGGGCGTGTTCACCGCGACGAACGGTCCCGCCGCGGGACGGACCAGCACCGACATCGGCGTCGCCGAGCAGGGCACCGAGCCCGCCGGTCAGTCCCTGTCGCGCACCGTCGCCGCCGACGGCGCCCTCACCTGGTCCGGCCCCGCCCCCGCCACCCGCGGCGCGGTCAACGCCCCGGCCGCCACCCCCGAGCCCTCCCTGCCCGGCGAGGTCGTCGAGATCGGCGCCGTGCAGGGCACCGGTGCGACGACCCCGCTCGCCGGTCGGCAGGTCACCGTCACCGGCGTCGTCGTCGGTGACACCCCGGGCCTGTCCGGGTTCTACCTGCAGGACCCCGACGGCGACGGCGACCCCGCCACCTCCGACGGCGTCTTCGTCTCCAGCGCCGTGGCCGTGGACCTCGGCGACACCGTCACCGTGACCGGCCGGGCCGAGGAGCGCTTCGAGCAGACGCAGGTCTCCGCCTCCTCCGTGACGGTCACCGCCGAGGGCACCGCAGCCGACCTGCCCGCGCCCGCCGTGCTGGACCTGCCCGCGGACGACGCCGCCCGCGAGCGCCTGGAGGGCATGCGCGTCGCCCCCGCCGACCGCCTCACCGTCAGCGAGGTCTACGACCTCACCACCTACGGCGAGCTGACCCTGTCCGAGGGCGGCGTGCTCGTGCAGCCCACCGAGCTGGCCCGCCCCGGCGCCGGTGCGCAGGCGATCGCCGAGCAGAACGCCCTGCGCAGCATCGTCCTCGACGACGCCGTCAGCGCCCGCGTCAGCGTCACCACCCGCCCGTACCTGAGCCCCGCCACGCCCGTGCGCGTGGGCGACGAGCTGACCTTCACCGAGCCGCTGGTGCTCGGCTACGGCTTCGACGCCTGGCGGTTGCAGCCGGCCGACGGCAGCGCCGACGGCGTCTTCGCCCCGCAGGACACCCGCCCGCGGGCCCCCGAGGCCGTCGGCGGCGACGTGCAGGTCGGCGCGTTCAACGTGCTGAACTACTTCCTCACCTTCGACCAGAACGTCGGGCGCGGCGCCACGAGCCAGGCCGAGCTCGAGCAGCAGGCCGGCAAGATCGTGCCCGCGATCCGCGCGCTGGGCGCCGACGTGGTCACCCTCATGGAGATCGAGGACACCGACTCCACCGGCCTGACCCCGGGGAACGCGAACACCGCCCTGGCGGACCTGGTGCGGCGGTTGAACACCGCCGCCGGGTTCGAGGAGTGGGCGTACGTGCCGATGCCGGACGAGCTGTACGCGGTGGACCGCGACGTCATCCGCAACGCGATCGTCTACAAGCAGGACGTCGTGCAGCCGGTCGGCGAGCCCGTCGGCCTGGTCGACGAGAGCGTGTGGTCCAACGCCCGCGAGCCGATCGCGCAGACGTTCGTCAAGGACGGCGACGCGTTCACCGTGGTGGCCAACCACTTCAAGTCCAAGGGCGGCACCGGGACCGGCGACAACGCCGACACCGGCCAGGGCTCCTTCAACGGCGACCGCGTCCGGCAGGCCCGCTCGCTGGCCGGGTTCCTGGCGGACCTGCGCACGAGCACCGGCGACGCCGACGTGGTGGCCCTGGGCGACTTCAACGCCTACACGCAGGAGGACCCGATCGAGGTCCTGCGCACCGACGCGGGCCTGGTCGACCTCGGTGAGCGGTTCGACGAGGGCCGCTACAGCTACGTCTTCGACGCGCTGTCCGGTTCCCTGGACCACGCCCTGGCCAGCGCGGAGCTGACCGCCAAGGTCACCGACGCGACCCACTGGAACATCAACTCGGTGGAGTCCTTCGCCTACCAGTACACCGGCGACGATGCGCTGTACGCGCCGAACCCGTACCGCTCCAGCGACCACGACCCGATCGTCCTCGGCATCGACCTCGACGAGCGCTGCCAGGGCCTGGTGCCCACGATCCGCGGCACCGAGGGCAACGACGTGCTCAAGGGCACCAACGGCCGCGACGTGATCATGGGTCTGGGCGGGAACGACGTCATCACCGGCGGCAACGGGGACGACGTGGTCTGCGGCGGCGCCGGGGACGACACCCTCTCCGGCGGCAACGGCGACGACGTGCTCGTCGGCGGCTTCGGCGACGACCGCCTGGCCGGCGACAACGGTGCAGACGTGCTGATCGGCGGCCCGGGCACCGACGCCCTCGAGCAGGGCCGCGGCAGCGGCCGCGAGCAGCAGGACGGCGCCGAGTCCTGACCTCGGCACCCCACCGGCGAGCGCCCGGAACCCCGCGGGGTCCCGGGCGCTCGTGCGTCCGGCCCTGCCCGCCGGCGACGTCCAGCGGTGGCGGGGTCGTGGTCCTCCCGGCGTGGGGGGTTCCGGTGTGGTCGGGTGGCCGTCACTCGCCCGACGGGGCGCCGCCGGACGGGGCGCCGCCGGACGGGGCGCCGCCGGGTGCTCCGCCGCCGCCCATCCCGGACGCGGCCTGCTGGGTGACGCTGCCGGCGTAGTCGTTCGTCGGGTCGCGGTAGATGGTGTGCACGTGGCCCCAGCCGCTGGTGGTGACGCCGTCGACGTCCGCACCCGCCGACCCGTTCTGCGCCTGGAAGGAGACGTAGACGTCCGGGCCGGAGATGGAGAAGGAGATGCCGTCGCCGGTGCTCATGTCGTAGGTGGTCTCACCGGACCAGGCGATGACCGTGTCGTCGAGCGTGGCCTCGATCTCGGCCAGGGTGGTGGCGGTGCTCTCCGCGTCGGCCATGCCCGCCCAGTTCGCGATGAGCTCCAGCAGCAGCTGCTCCTGCTCGTCGGTCAGCTCCGCGCCGGTCAGCCCGGTGCCGGTGGCGAAGTCGCAGGTGTCGCCGGGCGCGCAGGAGCTGACCTCGCCGGAGGTGAGGGTGGCCTGCTGCTCGGCGGTGAGGCTGTCGAAGAAGGCGAAGGCGTCGGTGTAGATGCCGTCGAAGGGCTGGACCTCGTCGCCGTCGGCGTCGGTGTAGACGGCCGGCTGCACCCCCAGGTGGGTCGGGGCGAAGGTGATCGCGTCGGAGGCGCCGTCGAGGGTGGCGTTGATGCCCAGGTGGTGCCCGCCGAACTGGACCTCGAAGGCCGTGGTGGTGGAGGGGTCGCCGAAGAAGGCGATGTAGTACTGGCCCAGGCTCTCCTCGGTGGAGGAGCTGTTCTCGGCCAGGTACTGATCCCCGCCCATGATGGCGGTGACGGTGGCGTAGGCCTCCTCGCTGAGCAGGGACTGCAGGACGGCCAGGGCGGCGCTCTGCTGCTCGGTGGTGAGGTCGGTGAGGTTCAGGCCGGCGCGCTCCACGAAGGTGACGGGGAAGTTGGACCAGGAGGTGGTCCTGGTCTCGTCGTCGTAGGCGTGCAGCACCGCCTCGCGCTGCTCCTCGCTCAAGGTGGCGAGGAAGGCCTCGGCGGCGGCGGTGGTGTCGCCGATGGTCTGCGCGGTGGTGGTGGCGTCGGTGGTCGAGCTGGCCGCGGCGTCCGTGATCGAGCTGGAGCTGCTCGCCGTCGAGCCGGTCGTCGAGCCGGCCGCCGCGTCGGTGCTCGTGGTGCTGCACCCGGTGAGGGCGAGGCTGCCGGCCAGCAGCACGGCGGCCACCCGGGTGGCGTGGTTCCGCAGCCGTCGTCGCGGTGCGGGGGCGGGGGGCGCGTCGATCTCCGTCATGGCACTCACGATGGACAGGCGTGCTTTGCGGGAGCTGTGAGCAGCCGGTGGGGAGCGGATGCATCGACGGGGCCGGGAGGTGGCGCAGCTCGTCGTGCCCCAGCATCGGGGGATGGTGCGGAGCCACCCGTCGGAGCTGACGATCGACCCCTCGCGAGGCCTGCGCCTGCGCCTGTCCGGCCCCGCCGATGCGGAGACCATCACCGCCTGGCTGAGCCAGGAGCAGGTGCACCGCTGGTGGGGCGGTGCGCCCGTGGCGTTGGAGGAGGTGCGCGCCAAGTACACCGGGGCGCGCCTGCCCGGGGTCGTGGTGCACGTCATCGAGACGGCGGCGGGACCGGTCGGGCTGATCCAGGCGTGGCACGAGCGCGGTCGCTGCGGCCTGGACATGTTCCTCGCCGCCGGCGCGCAGGGTCGGGGACTGGGGCCGGTGGTGGCGCGGGCGCTGGCCGAGGAGTTGACCGCTCGCGGATGGCGGGAGCTGACGGTCGACCCGGCCGTGGACGACGGGCGTGCGGTGCGCGCCTGGCAGCGGGCCGGTTTCGTGCCCACAGGGGAGCGCGGTGTCGACGGAGGGCAGGAGACCGAGGTGATGGTCTTCGCTCCGGTCGCTGCGACCGCTCCCGGAGCGGTGGACCGACCACCCGCGGTCCTGACCGACGGGGGCGGTGATCGACGTGGGACCCCGTGACGGCAGCGGTGCCCGGAGCGATCCGGTGCTGCCCCAGCTGCCCCGGCCCCGCTGGGCCGCCACGTCGATCGCCTCGCTGACCTGGTGCGGGCCTGCGACGAGTTCCTCGCCTCCCGCGAGGACGTGCCGCTCGCCCTGCAGCACGGGGACGTCTGCCCGGAGAACGTGCTGGTCGACGAGGACTGCCGGCTCACGGCCGTCCTGGACCGGGGCTTCCTGACCGTGCTGGCCGACCCCGTGCTGGAGATGGCGCTGACGTCGGGCTTCTTCGACATGTACGGCCCGCACGCGCTGCGCACCGACCAGCGCCTGACGGACCTCTTCGTCGAGGCCTTCGGCGCCCAGCGCGAGGACGTGCTGCGCTTCAAGGCGGTGTACGCCCTGATCGGGGCCAACGCCTGCAGCGGCACCGCTGACGGGCACTTCCAGTGGTGTGCGGCGGTGCTGGAGCGTCCTGATGTGCGCGCCGCTGTCCTGGGGCAGCTCGAGCGCACCCGCTCGACCGCCGAACGCGTCCTGACCGACTGCGCCGGGAGCGTCCTCGTCATGGGGCGTGTCGGCTGCTGCTGACGAGGATCGGCGCTTGGAGATCGTGGCTGGAGATCGTGGCGGCGAGTCAGCGGGTCGGGGTGCTCAGCGAGGGGTCGAGGTGAGGGGTCGGATCGGGTGTCCGGCGGGCTGTGCTGAGACGCGCTGGAGCCGGGAACGCCGCTGCCCGGCGTCGGCGTGCAGAGGGTGGTCGATCCGCTGCGCGTCCCCGGGCCTCACCTCCAGCCGCCTCGAGCGGCCTCTCGCCGAGAGGCGACTGCCGGATCGATCACCACGACGGCCGCCGGGCTACCGAGCTCGGCGGCCGTCGTGCGTCCCGGACGGCTCAGCGCCGCGCTGAACGCCATGAGCGCGCGTCCTGCGCGCGGAGCAACCGGGTGCGGGCGCCTGGCAGCCGACCGACGCCAGCACCTCGGCGAGTTCCACCGGTCGGCTCACCATCGGCCAGTGCCACGTCGGCAGCTCGACGTACGTCCAGTCGCCGTCGACCATGTGCGCGAGCACCGGCGCGCAGGGCGCCATCTGCCGCAGTCGCTCGAGGCTGAAGCTGCACAGCACACCCGTCCGCGGCAGGCGCTCCCAGGCGCCCGTGAGCACGACCGGTTGGGTGGCGGTGCGCCAAGGCTGCGGCTGCGAGCCTTCGACGAGCGCAGCCACGGCGTCGTCGTCGACATCGGGCGCCTCGGCGGCGATCAGGGCCCAGGGCGGCGGTGGCAGCTTCCAGCCCTCGCCGCCTGTCACGACGAGGTCCTCGTTGGCCGCCCGCGCGTCGGGTCCCTCGAAGTCGGCCTGCGCCGTGCCGTCCGGCAGGGGACCGGAGTCGATGTAGACCAGGCGGGCCACGCGCTCCGGCGCGCGGTCTGCCGCACCGGTCGTCACCAGGGCGCCGTAGCTGTGGCCGACGAGCACGACGTCGTGCAGGTCGTGCTGCTCGAGCAGGTGCACGACGTCGTCGACGTGGGTGGTCAGGTCGGTCTGCGGCGAGGCCAGGTGCGCGCGCTCGCCCATGCCGGACAGGTCGACGGCGTGCACGACGTGGCCGCGTGCGCTCAGCGAGTCCGCGACGGTGCGCCAGATCGAGGCGCCGAGCCAGAAGCCGGGGACGAGGACATAGGTGGTGGTGCCCATGACCGTGACGTTAGGGTGGTTTATGGACAATTCCCGCCCGGTATCCGGACTGGACATCGCCGTTGCTCCCGGACAGCCCCGAGGACGGGCGTGAGCAGCCCCACCGCGCGCGTGCTGGCGATGCTGGAGCTGCTCCAGGCGGGTGGGCAGCGCACCGTCGGCGATCTCGCGGTGCGGCTCGGGGTCGACGAGCGGACCGTCCGGCGCTACGCCGAGCACCTCGCCGACCTCGGGATCCCGGTCCAGGCGCAGCGGGGCAGGTACGGCGGCTACCGGCTCTCCCCGGGGTACAAGCTGCCGCCGCTGATGCTCACCGACGACGAGGCCGTCGCCGTCGTGCTGGGTCTGCGGGCCGCGGAACGCGCGGGGCTGGCCACCACCGACCACTCGGCGACGGCGAGCGCGCTGGCCAAGGTGTCGCGCGTGCTGCCGCGGTCCCTGAGCCAGCGGCTCGACAGCCTGGTGTCGAGCGCACGCTTCACGACTCCGGCGCGCGCCGGCTCTCCCGCCGGCGCCGACACGCTGCTCGACCTGGCCTGGGCAGCGCAGGCGCGGCGCACCGTCGTGATCGCCTACACCGCCTGGGACGGGCAGGAGTCGCAGCGTGAGCTCGACCTCTACGGCCTGGTCTTCCACGGCGGCCGGTGGTACGCCACCGGGCACGACCACGGCCGTGATGACGTGCGGACGTTCCGCCTGGACCGCATCGCCTCGGTCAGGCAGGGCGACGGCTCCTGCGACGGCTCCTACGTCGTGCCCGCCGACTTCGACGCGACGGTGCAGGTCGTGTCCGGCATCGCGGCGGTCGGGTGGTCGCACGAGGTCGCCGTCGTGCTGCGGACCACCCTCGCGGCAGCGAGCGAGCGCCTGCCCCCGAGCGTGGGACGGCTGAGCGAGCACCCCGACGGCGTGCTCCTGCAGACGCGCGTCGAGCACCTCGCCGGCATGGCCCGCATGCTGGCAGGGCTCGGTTGGGACTTCGAGGTGATCACCCCCGACGCCCTGCGCGAGGAGGTCCTCGCCCTGTCCGATCGCCTCCGGGCCAGTGCGGTGCGCGGCGCCGTCGTCGGCACCACGGCTGGTCCGCGGAGGTCGTGAGCGACACCACCCGCCCGGTGACCCTGCAGCTGTCCTACGCCGGCGGCGGCCCTGGACGCGCCTGCACGGCGCCTTGACCGGACGCGCCCGCAGCCACGACCGCGCACGGCCGCGCACAGCGCCAGCGAGGTGCCTCAGTGCAGCAGCAGGACGTTCCGCTGCGGGGTCCTCCACCAGGGTCACCTCCACCGTGCTGCGCTGCCCGGCGACCGGTGCACCCCCACGGGCACGTCCGAGCGGCGCCCGCTGCGCCGGCCGGTGACGGTGAGCACCGCCACCGGCCGGCGCCGACCCAGCGGGCCGGGAGCCAGGCGGCGCACCACGGGGTCGGCGATGCGGTCGATGAGCCGCTGGGGTGGGCGTCGGTCCTGCAGGGCGGGGCTCGCAGGTGCTCCTGATCGGCGTCGACGTCGCTGCTGGTGGCGCGGCGCGCGCGGACCTCGGGCGAGGAGGCCAGCAGCACCTCCTCCTGCGTGCAGCGCCCGGGACGTGCGGTGAGCATCGCGTGCTGCACACCGGCCACCGTGGGCTCGCCCGTGCCGGCGGTGCTTCGCCGGTGGAGGCTCGGCAGCCCTCGGCCACGGAGGCGGAGGTGTCGCGGTAGCCCATGCCTCTTCCTGCCGCGCTGCGCTGACAGGTCGGGCATCGGCACAGGCGGGGAGTCGCCGACCACGAGCGCGCCCGCAGGGCACCCCGAGCGGGCGTCGTTCGCCCGGTTCGGCAGCGGTGCTGCCGCCGACGACTCCCTCGACGCCTCGAAGTCACCTGCGCAGGACTGCCCGGAGCGGAGGAGAGCAGCGTGGGCAGGTCGGTCGTGCACGGCTCGGTGTCGGTGTCGGTGGACGGCTTCATCGCCGACGAGCACGACGACCCCGGGCCGCCACGTCTTCGACACGACCGGCGGCTGGGACGGCGAGCCCTCGAGCGGGGTCGAGCACGTGGTCGTCGTGACGCACCGGCCCACGCCCGAGGGCCGGGACCCCGCGGCGCCGTCCTCCTTCGCCGGCGACGTCGGTGGGCAGGTGCTCGCCGCGGGTCTGGTCGACGAGGTGCGCATGGACGTCGTGCCTGTCGTGTCCGGGTCCGGCAAGCGCTGCTTCGGGTAGGTGCCCGCGCAGCACCTGCTGGAGGGGCCGGACGTGGTGGTCCAGGGTGAGCGGGCGCTGCACCTGCGCTACCGGGTGCACCGTTGATCGGCTGGGGCGGGCGCGCGGGGGAGCCCACGGCCAACGGCGCCGCCGCCGCAGACGCGGCGGAAGCCCGCCGAGGTTCTGCACGACGATCCGCCGTTGCGGCGCAGGACGTCGCTCATCGACGGGGTGAGCGGATGGGGCGAGCAGTCGGACGGCTCGCCGTGGACACGGCGACGGCGAGCGCGGAGCCGACGTGCAGCGCGCTCAGCCGGTGGCGCCGTGGCGATCGAGCATCACCCGCAGCTGGCTCAGCCACTGAGCTGCCAGCGCCCGCCCGCCCGGGAGCCGGTCGTCGCGGTCCCAGCGCCATGTGGTGATCATCGCCAGCACGAGCATCCGGCACGCGCGCAGCACGTCGGGGTCGGCGCCCGGGTAGTGCTCGGCCACGTCCTCGGGCGCGTGGGCGAGGTCGAACTCGACCGGCCCGCGGCAGCACGTCTCGAGGTCGATGAACAACGGCCCCTGCTGCGTCGCGAGGAGGTTCCCCGGGTGCGGCTCGCCGTGCAGCAGCTGCTCCGCGCCGGCGCCCCGGGTGATCGCCGGGCTCAGGTCCTGCACCGCGCGGCGCAGGACCTCCCGGTCCGCACCGGCAAGCGCTGGGGTGCGCTCGCGGCTGGCGAGGAGCTCTCGGGCCTGCTGGATCCGCTCGGTGACGTGTGGTGCCGGGACGTCGAGCCCGCCCATGCCGGCGTGCAGCCGCGCCAGCGCCTCGGCGTAGGCGGCGGGTGCGGTGCTGCGGCCCGGCAGGGGCTCGTAGTAGGTCCACAGCGTGAGCGCGAAGCCGTCGCGCTCGTAGACGCGCGGCTCGACCCGGGGATCGAGACGGGCTACCGGGCTCGCGCGCTCGGCGAGCCGTCGGGCGATGTCGACCTCGAACGGCGCGACGTGATCTGTGTCCAGCGCCACCCGCGCCACGGCGTCGCAGGGGCGCAGGCGCACCGCGAGCTTGTTGGAGACGTTGAGCAGGACGGCGTCGTCGACGGCGAGGCCGAGCGACGAAGCGATCGCTGCGGCCGCGCTCACCGCACGCGGAACCTCGAACGCCTGCACCGTCGGCCTCCTGCTCGGCTGCGCCCCGGACCTCCCGGGGCTCGGACCCGTACGACCGTACTCAGCCGACGAGACGAACGTCCGCTCTTCGACGTGTGAAGACGGTCGCCGACGTCCACGACAGCGCCACGACCCGGAACGGACTGGACGACCACCCCGCTGCTCGGCCAGCGTGACGGGTGTGTCCCGTGCCCTGTGCGTCATCGCCCGAGCCGCCACGGTCGCGGTGCGCCTGGCCCCGGGCCGGGGCGATCGCCGCCTGTTCCTCCCCTGGGCCGCCCAGGTGCCGCTGGCGGCCGAGTTCGACTCCCTGACCTTCTGGATGGCCGACGACTACGCCGCCCGCCCGCAGTCGGCCGGGCTGGCGCCGGCGCTGGCGGCACCCGGCTGGAACCGGCTCAGCAGCGTCGATCCTGAGCTGTCGGGGCGGCAGGTGGTCCCCACCACGCTGGATCAGGTGCCCGCCGGGCGGATGTCCCTCGAACCGGCGCTGCTGAAGCTGGTGCAGGCACCGGCCGGTGTGGGGGAGGTGGCGGACTTCCGCCGCGCGGCGCTGGCCGGCGGCGCGATGCGCGGTTGCAGGTGCAGTACTGCCGGCAACTGCTGGAGCTGGACCACGAGCACCGCTTCGTGGTCTGCGAGGGCCGGGTGCTCACCGGCAGCGCGTACCGGTGTGGGCTTCGGGGCCGTACAGCTGCGATCCGGTGGCGTTCGCGGAGGCGGTGGAGCACGCCAACACCGCGAGAGTGGAGCGGTGGGCCACGACGAGGCGGGCGGGTACGTCGAGTTCGGAACCTGACCGCCGCCCCGCGCGACGCCCGCGCTGCGGCATGGCGTGGATGGACCCGAGACCGGAGGCGCATCGGGCGACTCGGGGTGGGGAGGCTGCTCGGAGACGTCGGCGATCGAGACGGCGTGTTCACCGCTCGAGGTGCCCACGCACCCGACTACTGCCGGCCCCACACCCAGAACAGCGACAGCGCGGCGGACAGGACGAGCTGGGGGACGCCCACCAGCACCGCTGTCACCCGGACGTCGGCGCGTTGCGCCCACGCGATCCCCGCTGCCAACGGCACGGGCAGCAGCCCGGCAGCAGCCATCGCTGACAGCGTGGACCACGGCGCTGCGCCTGGATCGAAGACGGACCACATCACCGCGTGCACGAGCAGCGGCAGGGTGAGCACGACCAGGACGAGCCCGCCGGCGGCCGCGCCCACCATCGACGCCTTGGCCACCGACGCCGTGGCCACCGACGCCGTGGCCACGACACCGGTCCCGTCACCTGCGGTCCCGTCGGTCGACGCGGTCATGACCCTCCGATCGTGGGGACGACCCGTCGATCCTGGCAGGAGCACCGGTGCGCAGACGGGTGATCACCCCGAGGTCCACCGGCCTGCACGATGATCTCCACGCGCACGGCCATCGCCGGAACGGACGTCGTCGGTGGAGCGACCGCGCGGACGGCGGGGTGACTGCGCGTTCCGCCATGAGCACGCGATCGCCGGTGCCTGGTCTCCTACGGTGCGGTGACGGTCAACGGGGTGACGGCGATGAGGCCGGACACGTCCTGGAAGTCGCTCAGGTCGTTGGTCACCAGTTCGAGGTCGAAGGCGTGCGCGGTCGCGGCGAGGTAGGCCTCGACGACCTGGATGCGGAGCTGCTTCCTCGTCCCGCCGGCCGCCAAGATGGTCGCAGCCACTTGTCCGTAGGCGTCCACGACGGTGTCGTCCACGGGGAGGGCGCTCGGCCACAGGCGCCGCGCGGTGGTGAAGTCGGTGAGGCGCTGCTGCTGAGTCGGCCCGGAGGCCACGGCGATGCCGAAACGGAGTTCTGCGAACGTCATCTGCGAGACGTAGGTGGGCTGGTCCGGGTCGATGCTGAACGTCGCTCCGTTCGGAGCGCGCAGGACGTCGATCAGGGCATTGGTGTCCAAGAGGTATCCAGCGGTCACTGCTGGTTGAGCCTCTCCTGGGCGATCTGCTGGGCGAGGTCGCCCAGTCGTGGACCACGAGGGGCGACCTGGTGGCCGTGGGCGGTCGCCCGCTCGCGGACGGCGTGGGCGTCCGTCGCGGAGTTCGAGTCGTCGGGCTGGCGTGGCTGGACGGCCTCGGTGTCCGGCTCGTCGTCGCGCCCCGCGTAGGGATCACGTGCGAGCGGGTCCAACGTCGCGGCCACCTGACGTTCGAGTTCGGAGTGGTCGAACGGGCCGGCGGCGGAGTTGAGGCTGGCGGCGGCGCTGAGGGGGACGCCGCTGAAGGCGCGCAGGCGGTCGGGGACGGGTGCGATGGGCGTGATGCGGGCGACAGGTCGGCCGTGGTTGGTGATCGTGTAGCCCTCGCCCGCGTCTTCCACCTCTCGCAGGATGCGCGCGTACTCGTTGCGCAGTTCGCGGGCGGTGATGGTCTTCACGCCAGTGAACTGTAG
The DNA here is from genome assembly GCF_050871885.1 of Kineococcus aridisoli. Classification (NCBI taxonomy): domain Bacteria; kingdom Bacillati; phylum Actinomycetota; class Actinomycetes; order Kineosporiales; family Kineosporiaceae; genus Kineococcus; species Kineococcus aridisoli. Next base: position 45,836 of record NZ_JBJLSF010000005.1, read on the forward strand.
CCATTTCTGGCTACGCTGGCCAGGTCCTGAGCGCGAGTCCTTCGGGGGGCGCTGTCGTCGTACCGAGGTCATCGGTGCGTAGCGGTCGATGTGAGCTCGGCCGGGCCGCACCACCCTCCTCCGGTGACGCAGATTGCGATCTCGTGCCTCTCGATGGGCCGCGAAGCCACCAGCCGCCAGCGACAGCGCGCACGACGCGGGATGAGCGCCAGGTCTCGTCAGTCGTCGAAGACGGACCAGCAGATCGCGTTGCGCCTGGCCTGGTCCTCGAGCACCAGGGCCCAGATGCGCTCCGGGAGCTGCTCGCGCTGCCAGTCGCGCTCAAGCCGTCCGGTGGTGGGACCGGCCGTGCCTGCTGCCCGTGCCGCCTTGATCGCGTAGGCGGCGGCGCCGAGGTCGTGCTCGGGCACGTGAGGCACGCACGCGGCTTGGCCCGCGGCGCAGGCGGCGCAGCGGGCAGCCCCCCGCAGCGGGCGGGCCGCTCCCATCGCGTGCCCACCGCGAGCTCGGGCGTCCATCATCCGCACGCTGCCGCCGGCCCAGGCGCGTGCTGCCTCGATGGCCTCGCGTGGGCGGGTGTCCGAGGGGTGTTCGGCCTCGAAGAGGTGCAGCACGTGTTCAGCGCAGTCAGCGGCCCACAGGGCGAGGAGCCGGTGGTCCTCGTCGGTGAGTTCTCCGCCGCGGCGGATCGTGACCAGTCGCGGGTCGCGGACCTTCGGGAGGATCACGTGACCAGCGTGCCAGCAGCAGGGGCAGCCGGGGACGATCTTCCGGTACCGCCAGCGGCCATCGCCAGGACCGTGACGTCCGTGACCGTGACGTCCGTGACCGTGGAGGCCAGGCGGCACGGGCAAGCCGCTGACGGCTCCAGCGGTGCTTCCAGCCCTGGTGGTGTCCGTCGCCCCGGCAGCACGACCGGCCCGTGCGCGTCACCTGGTGCGGGGTCCGCGCGCTCCGCGGAGGCCGGCGGAGTCCAGCGGTGAGGAGCCGGAGGAGCGGGGAGTACCACCACCAAGACGGCTGTGACTGTCACCGATGTCCTGATGCGGAACTGTCACCGATGTCCTGCGACGTGACACGCGCGCCGGCAGCCATCTGCTGCTCGTCGGCTGCGGCGCGCAGGCAGCCCGCGAGGAGCGTGACGATCTCGCGCAGGTCGTCAAGAGCGCGAAGCCGGCGCCGTGAGCGGGCGATCGGTCGTGGACGAGGGCAGGTGCGAGGGGTCAGGCTGGAGCGGTGAGCGGACCCATCCGGTGCTGCCCTGTCCCGACCTGGACGAGGCGATCGCCTTCTGCGGTGCTCTGGGCTTCCGCCGCACCTACCGCCAGGTGCGCCCCAACCCCCACGCCGTGGTGGCGCGCGAGGACATGACGGTCCACCTGTGCGGGATCGACAGCTTCGACCCCGCCTCGTCGGTGAGCAGCGTGATCGTCGTGGTGCCCGATGCGCACGACCTGTACGCGGACTTCGTCGACCGCCTCCGCCGGCACTGCGGCCGCCTGCCCTCGGCAGGCGTGCCGCGAGTGCTGCGCCCTCGCCGCAAGCAGGGCACGACCACGGGGTCCACGGTCGTGGACGTCGGTGGCAACTGGTTGCGCTTCTACGGCAGCGCAGACGTCGAGGAGGACGACGTCGACGAGGCCGGTGGGCCCGGTGACGATGGTGAGGCCGGTGATCGGCCCCGCAGCCGGGGCCTGGCACGGGTGCTGGAGGTCGTGGCCCGCCAGGGTGACGCGCGCGGTGACCACGCGCGGGCCCTGGAGGTCCTGGAGCGCGGGGTGCAGCGCCACCCGGGGGGACCGCCGGTCGAGGAGGTTCGAGTGCTGCTGCACCGCGCCGAGCTGCTGGTGCGCACTGGAGAGCTCGATGCAGCGGTGGAGGCGGTGCAGCAGGCCTCGCGCGTGGACCTGAGCGGTGCGCAAGCCGCGGCGGTGGCTCACGACTTCGCGCATGCTCGTGAGGTGCTGCGCGCGGGCTCGTGAGCGGCTGGAGCGCCTGCAGGATCGCAGCCACGTGTCGACGCACCCCTTCACGGGCACCCGCATCGGCACGACCACGAGATCATCGACCACCCACGACCGCGCCCGGATCGCGCCACGACCGTGACGTCGCCCGCAGGGCGGGATGAGCGGACGCACCGCGCGCTGGTCCCTACGGTGGTGACGTGGAGCGACAGCGGTCTCGTGGGTGGTGAGTGGCGGACCGCCTACGACTTGTCGAGGAGCCCGGCCTTCGTCCGGTGGGCAGTCGAGCGTGCGCCTCGATCAGGGGCGTCGTTCTCGCTCTGACCGCGCGCTTGGGCCCGGCGGCCAGTTCCTGGCTGCTGCAGGCTCGGGTGGCGACGCTGTTGCACGCTCCCGGTGGTCGAGGTGCGGGAGGGCTCGTCAGCGGTACCCGGTGACGTCGGCGGGCAGGCCCCTCTCACGGACCTCCTCCACGTAGCGCCACGCGTCCGGCCGCGAACCGTCGGCGTCGGTGGTGCCGTAGTGCTCGGCCAACGCGTGCGATGTGACCGATGCCTTGTTCCAGCGCGCCTTGTCGGGGTCGGCGGCCAGCGCAGCCACCGCACGCCCGATCATCGCCGGCGACTCGGAGATGGCGAAGTCCGCCGGATCGGGGCCGTCGGTCTTCGGCTGCTTCGTCGCCTCGAGCCAGGAGTCCTCGCGGACGCCGAAGACGTCGAGCATCATCTCCGAGCGCAGCCAGCCGGGAGTGACTGCGACAGCCGTACCGCCGACGCGCTCCAGTTCGTGCCCCTGCCCCCAGGCGAGGCGGTTCACCGCGTGCTTGGTGACGTCCATGAAGACCGTCTCGCGGAAGCGCGGGGTGTTGAACGTCGTCGTGCCGTCGGTGACCTCGACGACGAGCCCACCCGGCCGGCGGGTGAGCAGGCCCAGCGCGACGGCGCTGGTGATCAGGTGCGTCTCGAGGCCGGCGCGCAGCAGGGCCAGGCCGCGGTCGAGGTCGTACTCCCACACCGTCTTGCCGAAGTCGACGTAGTGCTCACCGCCGATGTCGTTGACCAGGACATCCAGCCGTCCCTGCTCGTGGTCGATGCGGCTCACGAGCGTCCTGACCTGGGCCGGGTCGAGGTGGTCGGTGATGCAGGCGATGCCCGTGCCGCCGGCGGCCTCGACCAGGTCGGCGGTCTGCTCGACGGTCTCGGGACGGTCGTAGTCGGACCGCCTCCCGCGGTTGCTGCGGCCGCTGCAGTAGACGGTGGCGCCGGCGGCGCCCAGGGCGACGGCGATCCCGCGTCCGGCGCCGCGGGTGGCCCCGGCGACGAGCGCGACCACACCGGACAAGGGTCGTTCAGCGGAAGTCATGGGACCCACTCTGCGGCGCGGACCTGACACCTGCTGTCAGGTCTGCCACTACGGTCAGCAGGTGCGTTCCTCCCGCCTCGTCGCCCTGCTGCTGTGCGTGCAGCGCGACCGCCGGACCACGGCGTCCGCGCTGGCGGCGGAACTCGGCGTCTCGGTCCGCACGATCTACCGCGACGTCGAGGCGCTGCAGCTGGCCGGGGCGCCGCTGTACGCGCTGCAGGGCGCCGGCGGGGGGATCGGCATCGTCGAGCGGTGGCGTTCTCCTGTCGAAGGCCTCTCGCCCGACGAGGTGACCGCGCTCGGGCTCGGCGGCGCAGCGGCCACCGACCTGGGCCTGGGCGCCGTGCTCGCCGTCGCCCGCTCCAAGCTGCGCTCGGGTCTGCCCGCCCGGGTGCAGGCGCAGCTGGACGTGGTCAACCGGTGCGTGCTGCTCGACACGACCGGTTGGTTCAGCCCGGCGGCGCCGGAGGCGGCGCTGGGTGATCTCGCTCGGGCCGTGTGGACCGGCCGCCGCGTCGACGTCCGCTACCGGCGCGCTGAGGGCAGCGTGGCTCGTCGGCTCGATCCGCTGGGCCTGGTGCTCAAGGCGGGGCGGTGGTACCTGGTCGCGGCGCACCGCGGGAGGCTGCGCACGTACCGCACCTCGCGGGTGGAATCCGTCACCGTGCGCGCCGAGGCCGCGGTGCGCCCGGACGACTTCGACCTGCACCGCTACTGGCAAGCCGCCGCCGACGCCTTCGATGCCGACCTGCGCCGCGTCCGGGTCCGTCTCGTGCTGCCCGCCGAGAGCTTGCCGGACTTGATCCGGCACGTCCCGGGGCGGCTCACCGCCTCGGCCACCCACGACGCCGTCGCGTTGCCTGGTGGGCACGTGGAGGTCCAGCTGGGGGTGGAGGGAGTCGATGTCGCCACCGACCAGCTGTGCGCGGTGCCCGGGGTGCAGGTTCTCGAGCCGCCCGAGCTGCGCGAGCGCCTGCGAGAGCGCGGAGAGCAGCTGGCGCGGGCGCACCGCGATGCGTAGGACCTCGCGGGATCCGACGGCGTCACCTGTTTCCAGCGTCAGAGCCCGGCCCTGACGCCCGAGGAGAGCAGCCTCCCCGCCCGCCGATGGTGGTGCGCTGCTCGCCGTGGCTGCGGTCAGTGGCCCAGCGCCGGTACCCCCTCAACGCCGACGGTTCCCCGCGGGCATCGGCCACCGAGCACTTCACGGTCGTGGAGGTGGACGGGCCAGCGTCGGCGCCCAGGTCGACCGCAGCGGAGCGGTCTACGTGGGCTGGTCGATCCGCAGGTCCTCGCGCGGCACGAGCCAGGTGCGGAACCCGCGGATGATCGCGGTGCTCAACGCTCACCTGGTCATCCGCAAGAGCGCGAAGTCAGCGCCACGACCGGACGCGCCCGCGAGGCGACATGACCGTGAAGTCGGAGCTGTCGGAGCAGCAGCTCGTGGTGGCAGTCCTGCTTCGTGGCGCGCCGCAGGCATCAGTCCGCTCCCGAGGGTCATCGGTTGGCTCGCCGCGGTCGGCTGACGGTCCTCCCGGAGGCCGTTGAGCAGGAGGCCGATAAGCGGTGGGTGGCTGAGCTAGCCGATGAGGGCCAGCTCAGGACGTTCACGGGATCGCGCGAACACGTCCTGGGGGCGAGGACGTGCCTGGTGCGGTGGTCGCCCGGACGTACACGGGTGGGGAGCCGGTCGACGGCTCCTGGGAAGGGCGTCAGGACGACCGTGCGGCGGCTGGTGGGCGCAGTGCAGCACCGTTGTGCACGCGCCGCAGCGCGCCATGACCGCGACGTCCCGGCGTCAGGCGCCGGTGTTCGCCAGCAGGCGTTCGACGGCGCGCCGCAGCTCGGGCAGGTCCTGGGTGACGGTGGCGGTGACGATGGAGCGGGTGGTGTCGAAGTAGCGGTGGGCGAGGTGGTCGCGCATGCGGGCGATCTCCGACCACGGCAGGTCCGGCTCGCCGGCCAGCACCTCCTCCGGCACGGCCTTGACGGCCTCGCCGATCTCGATCAGCCGTACGCGGACCGCGTCGAAGACGAGGCCGTCGGACAGGTCTCCGCGACGGGTGTGGGCCTCGATGGCGTCCAGGGCCGCGAGCACGTCCAGCAGGCGCTGGTGGGCGTGCCGGCTCACAGGGGCACCAGGTCCGCTTCGACGTTCGCGCGCACCTCGGGCTTGAGCCCGTCCTCGGGCACCAGGTCGACGGGCGCGTGGAGGAGGTCCTCCAGTTCGCGGCGCAGGCGTCCCAGCGCGAACAAGCCTGTTCCCGGCGGGAGGTCCACGAGCAGGTCGACATCGGAGTCGGGGCGCTCGCTGCCGCGGGCGGTGCTGCCGAAGACGCGCACGTGGTGCACGCCGTGGGCGGCGGCGATCGTCCTGATCCTGCGGCGGTGCCGGCGCAAGCGCTGTCCCAGGGGGCCGGACAGCGGGGCGGTGGGCGGTGCGTCGACGGCGACGAGCGAGGCGTCGAGCAGGTGGCCGCTGGCGCGCAGCAGGTGCAGCAGCGTGGGCAGGGAGGGCTGTCGCTGACCGGACTCGTAGGCGCTGATGACGCTCTGGGTCACGCCGGCGCGTCGACCCAGCTGAGCCTGGGTGAGTCCGGCGCGTCGACGGGCCTCCCGCAGCAGCGCGTCGGCGGAGTCGATGACGGGCACGCCGTCAACATAGCGGATCGTCGATGTTCGTGAGGGGTCCCGAACGTCCTGGGATCGACATGACCGTGACGTCGTCGCTCCACGGTCCGCGGGGCAGCTCCTAGCCGTCCTCACCCGAGGCGGTGCGCAGGTCGTAGGCGGCCTGGTCCACCAGCTGCTCCGCCGCGCGCGCCCGGGCGGCGGCCTCGTCGAAGGCGTCGGAGGGAACGCTGGTACGGGCCAGGGCGGAGACGGCCCCGGCGAGCCCGGAACCGTCGACCGCGGGCGGGCGCTTGGCCCGCGAGGCCAGCGCGCGCGCCAGGGCGGACGCCTCGTCGGCGACCTCGGCGGCGCCCTCGCGGGAGGCGGTGCGCGCGAGGTCCACCAGGGCCTCGCGCCAGCGGGTGCGCGCGGCGGTGAGGGCCTCGCGCTGGGCGGTCAGGTCGTCGCGGTCCGATCGCGTGTTCACGGGCGTGCCGCCTTCCGGTCGGGTGGGAGCGGGGTCCCCGGCGGGGACGCGGACCATCCTGCCCGTGCGCTCCGGCACCCCGCGGCGCGCGGGCGGCCGCCGGCCTCAGGTGGACTCGCGCGCCCGGAAGACGTGCGCGAGCACCCGCACGGGCGGCGGTGCGCCGGGGGCCGCGTCGGTGAGCTCGACCACGAGGTCGAGCGCCGCGCGGGCCACCTCGGCCAGGTCGATGGCCAGCGTCGACAGCCGCGGGGTGGTGAACTCCCCGACGGCCAGGCCGTCGACGCCCACGACGCGGACCTCGCGCGGCACCGCGCGGTGCGCCTCGTGCAGTTCGCGCAGCAGGCGCAGGCCGTCGAGGTCGTTGAAGGCCACGACGGCGTCGGTTCCCGGGGGCAGCTGCGAGAAGCTGCTCGTGCGGTGCGCGAGGTGGGGTTCGACGCCGCGGGCGCGGAAGGCCTCCACGAACGCGGCCGCCCGCGAGGACCCCCCGGGCGGGGTGGTGGAGTCGAGCACGACGGGCCGCAGGCTGCCGCGCGCCAGGAGGTGGTCCACCGCCTGCGCGCTCGCGGTGGCGCGCTCGAAGGCGACCCTGGCGCGCCGCGGGTGCGGGTGCGGCGGGTCGATCTCCACGACCGGCAGGTTCGGGGCGCCGACGGCGGGGTCGGGGAACGCGGTGCCGGTGAAGGCGACGACGGCGTCCGCTCCGGCGGCGAGGTCCGCGGCGCTCGCGGGTTCGGCCATGACCACGTGCCAGCCGCGGGCGGCCGCCAGCGCCAGGACCGCCGAGGCGAGCTCGCCGTAGTAGGGGTTGGCCAGGTCGCCGACCACGAGCCCCAGGGTGCGGGCGGCGGGTTTCACCAGCCCGCGCCCGAAGCGCGAGGGGTGGTAGCGCAGCTCCCGCGCGGCGGCCAGCACGCGCTCGCGGGTGGCGGGGTTGATGCCGGGCATGTCGTGCAGCGCGCGGGTGACGGTCTGCCGGGACACCCCGGCGGCGCGCGCCACGTCGACGATCGTCGCGGCGCGCGCCGGGGGAGCGCTCACCCCTCGCGCAGGTCCAGCCAGGCGACCTGCTGCTCGTCGAGCTCGACGCCCAGGCCGGCCATCGACGAGCGGGACTCGGCGATGGTGCGCGGGCCGAAGAGCGCGAACGTCGGGAACGGCTGGGCGAGGACGTAGGCCAGCGCGACCGCGGTGGCCGGCACGCCCAGCTCGCGGCCGAGCTTCTCCGCGCGCGCCTTGCGCTCGAAGTTCTCCTCGCTGTAGTAGCAGCGCACCAGTTCGGCGTCGCTGCGGTCGGCGGCGTCGGCGCGGGCGAAGAACCCGCGCGCCTGCGAGGACCACGGCAGCAGCGCGATCCCGCGCTCGGTCAGCCACTGCTTGGAGGCGGCGTCGGTGACGTGGCGGCAGCCGGCCCAGGGGACGTCCAGGGCCTCGGCGAGGCCGAAGTGGTTGCTGAGCACCCGGAAGGGCCGCTTGCCGTTGGCCGCGGCGTAGGCGTTGGCCGCGTCGACGCGCTCGGGGGACCAGTTCGAGCCGCCGTAGACGGTGATGCGCCCGGCGGAGGCGTGCTCGTCGAGGACGTCGACGAACTCGCCGACCGGGATGGACTCGTCGTCGCGGTGCATCATGTAGATGTCGGCGTGCTCGACGCCCTGCCGCTCCAGCGACTCGTGCAGCTGCCGGGTCAGCGACTCGGGGTCGCAGTGCGGGGTGTGGCAGCCCTTGACGACGACGTTGACCTCGTCGCGGATCCCGCGGTTGGCCAGCCAGCGGCCGAACAGCTTCTCGTACTTGCCCATCCCGTACAGCCAGGCGGTGTCGAAGGTGTTCCCGCCGGCCTCGACGAAGTTGTCGAACACCGCCGAGGCGTGCGCGAGGTCGGGCTGGTTGTCGCAGCCCATGACCAGCCGGGACACCTGCTTGTCCAAGCCCTCGATGCGCCCGTAGCGCATGGTGGTGGGCTCGGTGCGCCGCAGCGGCAGGCCGGAGACCGTCGGGATGTCGGCGGTGTCGGCCTCGAAGGGGTAGCGCAGGCCGATCGCGTCGCGCCAACGGTTGAGGACCGCGTTGACGGCGAGGCTGTCGTCGAGGGTGAACACCGGGGTCTCGTCGGAGACCAGCGCCCGGGCCTCGCGGGCGTAGGCCTTGTTCTCCGGCAGCTCGGGGTCGAACGCGAACGTCTCGGGCTGCGCGCCGGGCCGGGTGAGGACGACGCGGGTGTCGCCGAGGACCGTCCACGGGTCGGGCAGGTGGATCGTGCCGCCGGAGCCGTGCACGGTGAGCGTCTGGGGCTCCGACAGCGCGACCCCGGTGCGGACGGAGGCCGTCACGCCACCGGTGAAGGTGATCGAGGCCACGGCCCACTCGTCGACGCCGGTCTCCCCGACGGTGCCCTGCGCGGAGAACGCGGTCACCGCGGCCGGGCGGCCCAGGGCGGCGCCGGCGACGAGGTGGGCGGCGGAGACGGGGTAGCCCCCGACGTCGAGGATCCCGCCGCCGGCGAGGTCGGCGTCGTAGAGGCGCCCCTCCTTCGCGCCGGTGGCGAACGCGAAGCTGGCGTCGACGTGCTGGACGGTGCCGATCGCGCCGGTGCGCACGAGGTCCAGCAGCTTCGCCGTCTGCGGGTGGTGGGCGTACATGTACGCCTCGAGGAAGCGCACCCCGGCGGCGCGGGCGGCGTCGACGACGGCCATCACGGTGCCGTGGTTGGGGGCCAGGGGCTTCTCGCACAGCACGTGCTTGCCGGCGCGGACCGCGGCCAGGGCGAGCTTCGCGTGGGTGACGTGCACGGTGGAGACGTAGACCGCGTCGACGTCGTCGCGGGCGAGGACGTCGTCGTAGTCGCCGACGGCGGCCGGGGCCGCGAAGAGGGGGGCGAACTCCGCCGCGAAGGCGCGGGCGCGCTCGGCGCCGGCCGCGGTGGGGGAGGCGCCGACGGCCACGAGCTCGTGGCCCGCGGCGGGCAGCTGGCTCACGAAGCGGCGGGCGATGCCACCGGGGCCGATGACGGCCCAGCGGGTGGGGGAGGTGGGCACGGTGGCGCTCCTTCGCGTCCTGGGGAGTGGCCGTGAACGTTCACGGCGGGAGCGAGCCTAGGCACCGGGGCGCCCGCGGGTCAACGGCGCGGGACCGGCCGGTCCGCGGTCGCGGCCTAGACTGGGCGGTCGTGAGCACCGAGACCCCTCCAGCGCAGCAGACGAACGGTCGCGGCCCCCGGGTCGCCCCCGGTGTCGACATCAAGCCCCGCAGCCGCACGGTCACCGACGGCCTCGAGGCGACGGCCTCGCGCGGCATGCTCCGCGCCGTGGGCATGGGCGACGACGACTGGGTCAAGCCCCAGATCGGCGTCGCCTCCAGCTGGAACGAGATCACCCCCTGCAACCTGCCGCTGGACCGCCTGGCCAAGGCCGTCAAGGACGGCGTGCACGCCGCGCAGGGCTACCCCCTGGAGTTCGGCACCATCTCCGTCTCCGACGGCATCTCGATGGGCCACCAGGGCATGCACTACTCGCTGGTCTCGCGCGAGGTCATCGCCGACTCCGTGGAGACCGTCATGAGCGCCGAGCGCCTGGACGGCTCGGTGCTGCTGGCCGGCTGCGACAAGTCGCTGCCGGGGATGCTCATGGCCGCCGCCCGCCTGGACCTGGCCAGCGTCTTCCTCTACGCGGGCACGATCCTGCCGGGGCGGGCCAAGCTGTCCGACGGCAGCGAGCACGAGGTCACCCTCATCGACGCCTTCGAGGCCGTCGGCGCGTGCGCGCGGGGGCTGATGTCGCGCGAGGACGTCGACACCATCGAACGCGCCATCTGCCCGGGCGAGGGCGCCTGCGGCGGCATGTACACCGCCAACACGATGGCCGCCGCGGCCGAGGCGCTCGGCATGTCGCTGCCGGGCAGCGCCGCGCCGCCGGCCACCGACCGCCGCCGCGACGGCTTCGCCCGCCGCTCCGGCGAGGCCGTGGTGAACCTGCTGGCCAACGGGATCACGGCGCGGCAGATCCTCACCAAGGAGGCGTTCGAGAACGCCATCGCCGTCGTCATGGCGCTGGGCGGCTCCACCAACGCCGTGCTGCACCTGCTGGCCATCGCCTACGAGGCGGAGGTGGACCTCACGCTGGCCGACTTCGACCGCATCGCCGGCAAGGTCCCGCACCTGGGCGACCTCAAGCCCTTCGGCCGCCACGTCATGGTCGACGTCGACCGCATCGGCGGCATCCCCGTCGTCATGCGCGCCCTGCTGGACGCCGGGCTGCTGCACGGGGACGTGCTGACCGTGACGGGCAGGACGATGGCGGAGAACCTGGCCGACATCGCGCCGCCGGACGTCGACGGCGTCGTGCTGCGGGCGCTGGACGACCCGATCCACAAGACCGGCGGCATCACGATCCTGTCCGGCAACCTCGCCCCGGGGGGTGCGGTCGTCAAGAGCGCCGGCTTCGACTCGGAGGTCTTCGAGGGCACCGCGCGCGTCTTCGAGCGCGAGCGCGCGGCCCTGGACGCGCTGGAGGACGGCACGATCGGCGCCGGCGACGTCGTCGTCATCCGCTACGAGGGCCCCAAGGGCGGTCCCGGCATGCGCGAGATGCTCGCCATCACCGGGGCGATCAAGGGCGCCGGGCTCGGCAAGGACGTGCTGCTGATGACCGACGGCCGCTTCTCCGGCGGCACGACGGGCCTGTGCGTGGGGCACGTGGCGCCGGAGGCCGTCGACGGCGGCCCCATCGCCTTCGTGCGCGACGGCGACCGCATCCGCCTGGACGTGGCGGGCAAGACGCTGGAGGTCCTCGTGGACGAGGCCGAGCTGGAGGCCCGCAAGGAGGGCTGGCAGCCGCTGCCGCCGGTCTTCACGCGCGGGGTGCTGGCCAAGTACGCCAAGCAGGTCCAGTCGGCCTCCCTCGGGGCCGTCTGCCGCTGACCCGGCCGCAGCCGCCCCCGCCCACCTCCCGCGGTGGGCGGGGGCGGGGGAGCGGCGGGCGTCCACCAGGTGGACGATCTGTCCAGGATGTGAGACGCGACGCGTTCGCGGCTGACAGCGGGGGCCGACCGGGCTACCTTCGTCCGCATGCGGTTCCTCGTAGCCATCGGACAGCGCGCCGGCTGACCACGTTCGGCCGAGCGCGCGACCCCTCACACGCCATCCCGGGCTGAGGGGTCTTTTTGCGTCCGGCTGACCGACCGGCTGGGCGTCCGAGAGCACGACACCGCGAACGGCACCGCCCGAGGAGGACACCAGAGATGCCAGAGCAGCTGCCCCTGGACCCGAAGCTCCCCGTCGCGTCCCTCACCGGCGCGCAGAGCCTCGTCCGCTCCCTGGAGGCGGTAGGGGTCGAGGTCGTCTTCGGCATCCCCGGCGGCGCGATCCTGCCCGCCTACGACCCGCTGATGGACTCCCCGCACGTGCGGCACATCCTCGTGCGCCACGAGCAGGGCGCGGGGCACGCCGCCGAGGGCTACGCCGTGGCCACCGGCAAGGTCGGCGTGTGCATGGCGACCTCCGGGCCCGGGGCGACCAACCTCGTCACCCCGATCGCCGACGCCAACATGGACTCCGTGCCGATGGTGGCCATCACCGGCCAGGTCGGCGCCAAGGCCATCGGCACCGACGCCTTCCAGGAAGCCGACATCGCCGGCATCACCACGCCGATCACCAAGCACAACTACCTGGTGACCGACCCCGCCGACATCCCGCGCACCATCGCCGAGGCCTTCCACCTGGCCGCCACCGGCCGCCCGGGCCCGGTGCTCGTCGACGTCGCCAAGTCCGCGCTGCAGGCGACCACCTCCTTCGAGTGGCCCGCGAGCGTGGACCTGCCCGGCTACCGGCCCGTGACGCGCCCGCACGGCAAGCAGGTCAAGGAGGCCGCGCGCCTGATCGCCGCCGCGCACCGCCCCGTGCTCTACGTCGGCGGCGGCGTCATCAAGGCCGACGCCTCCCCGGAGCTGATCGCGCTGGCCGACCTGACGGGCATCCCCGCGGTGACCACGCTCATGGCCCGCGGCGCGATCCCCGACTCGCACCCCTGCAACCTCGGCATGCCCGGCATGCACGGCACCGTGGCGGCGGTCGCGGCGCTGCAGAAGTCCGACCTGCTCATCACCCTCGGCGCCCGCTTCGACGACCGCGTCACCGGGGACCTGCCGAGCTTCGCCCCGCACGCGAAGGTCATCCACGCCGACATCGACCCCGCCGAGATCGGCAAGAACCGCGCCGTCGACGTGCCGATCGTCGGCGACGCCAAGCTCGTGCTGGCCGAGCTGACCGCCGCCGTGGCCGCCGAGTTCGAGGCGAACGGGCGCGCGGACCTCACCGCCTGGACGGACCTGACGAGCTCCTGGCGCGAGACCTACCCGCTGGGCTTCACCGAGCCCGACGACGGCACGCTGGCCCCGCAGCACGTCATCGCCCGCATCGGCGCCATCGCCGGCCCGGAGGCGGTCTACGTCTCCGGCGTGGGCCAGCACCAGATGTGGTCGGCGCAGTTCGTCAAGTACGAGAACCCGCGCACCTGGCTCAACTCCGGCGGCCTGGGCACCATGGGCTACTCCGTGCCCGCGGCCATGGGCGCCAAGGTGGGCCGCCCCGACGCGGTCGTGTGGGCGATCGACGGCGACGGCTGCTTCCAGATGACCAACCAGGAGCTGGCCACCTGCACCCTCAACGGCATCCCCGTGAAGGTCGCCATCATCAACAACTCCAGCCTCGGCATGGTGCGCCAGTGGCAGACGCTCTTCTACTCCGAGCGCTACTCCAACACCGACCTGCACTCCGGTGACCACCACACCGCGCACTCCACGCCGATCCCGGACTTCGTCAAGCTCGCCGAGGCCTACGGCTGCGTGGGCCTGCGCTGCGAGCGGCCCGAGGACGTCGACGCCACCATCGAGAAGGCGATGGCGATCAACGACGTGCCGGTCGTCGTGGACTTCCGCGTCCACCGCGACGCCATGGTCTGGCCGATGGTCGAGGCCGGCGTGAGCAACGACGCCATCCAGTACGCCCGCGGGCTGTCCCCGGAGTGGGACCGCGAGGCCGACAGCGACGGCGTGTCCACCGACGACCCCGCGCACGTGCAGGTGATCTCCTGATGAGCCGCCACACCCTCTCCGTCCTGGTCGAGAACCGGCCGGGCGTCCTGATGCGCATCACCTCGCTGTTCGCGCGCAGGAACTTCAACATCCACTCCCTCACGGTCGGGCCGACCGAGCGCAGCGAGATCTCCCGGATGACCATCGTCGTCGACGTGGAGACCCAGCCGCTGGAGCAGGTGACCAAGCAGCTCAACAAGCTGGTCAACGTCCTGAAGATCGTCGAGCTCGAGGACGGCGCCTCCGTCCAGCGCGAGCTGCTGCTCGTCAAGGTGCGCGCCGACGCCGCGGCCCGCGGGGAGGTGCTCGACACCGTGCAGCTCTTCCGCGCGCACGTCGTCGACGTCGCCCCCGACGCGGTGACCGTCGAGGCCACCGGGAGCCCGGACAAGCTGGCCGCGCTGCTGCGCGTGCTGGAGCCGTTCGGCATCCGCGAGCTCGTCCAGTCCGGCTCCGTCGCGCTCGCGCGCGGTGGCCGCGCCATCTCGGACCGCGCGCTGCGGTCCGCCTGAACCCCCGCACGACACGAACGAGGAGAACCCGAAGTGGCCGAGATGTTCTACGACGACGACGCCGACCTGTCCACGATCACCGGCAAGAAGGTGGCGGTCCTGGGCTTCGGCAGCCAGGGCCACGCGCACGCGCTGTCGCTGCGCGACTCCGGCGTCGACGTCGTCGTCGGCCTGAAGGAGGGCTCCAAGAGCCGCGCCAAGGCCGAGGAGCAGGGCCTGCAGGTCCTCACGCCGTTCGAGGCCTCCAAGGCCGCCGACGTCATCATGGTCCTGGTCCCCGACCACCTGCAGCGCGGCCTGTACGCCGAGGCCATCGAGCCCAACCTCACCGCCGGCAAGGCGCTGTTCTTCAGCCACGGCTTCAACATCCGCTTCGGCTACATCAAGCCCCCGGCCGACGTCGACGTCGTCATGGTCGCCCCCAAGGGCCCGGGCCACCTCGTGCGCCGCGAGTACGTCGACGGCCGCGGCGTGCCGGTCATCGTCGCCGTCGAGCAGGACGCGACGGGCAACGCCTGGCCGCTGGCCCTGGCCTACGCCAAGGCGATCGGCGGCCTGCGCGCCGGCGGCATCAAGACCACCTTCACCGAGGAGACCGAGACCGACCTCTTCGGCGAGCAGGCCGTGCTGTGCGGTGGCGCCTCGGCGCTCGTGCAGACCGGCTTCGAGGTCCTCACCGAGGCCGGCTACCAGCCCGAGGTCGCCTACTTCGAGTGCCTGCACGAGCTGAAGCTCATCGTCGACCTCATGTACGAGGGCGGCATCGCCAAGCAGCGCTGGAGCGTCTCCGACACCGCCGAGTGGGGCGACTACGTCTCCGGCCCGCGCGTCATCGACGCCTCGGTCAAGGAGCGCATGAAGGAGGTCCTGGCCGACATCCAGGACGGCACCTTCGCCCAGCGCTTCATCGAGGACCAGGACGCCGGCGCGCCGGAGTTCAAGCGCCTGCGCGCCCAGGCCGAGCAGCACCCGATCGAGGCCACCGGCCGCGAGCTGCGCAAGCTCATGGCGTGGGTGAAGTCCGACGACAGCGACTACGTCGAGGGTTCCGCCGCCCGCTGACGCGAGCCGCCGGACGACCGAGGGCCCCGCACCGGAACCGGTGCGGGGCCCTCGCGCGTCCGGCCCCCGGTCCTCACGGCCAGGGCGTGAAGTCCAGCTCCTGGAACTCGCGCACCTCGGTGGCCCAGCGCTGCGCGACGAAGGCGGTGTGCGCCGGGTGCGCGTCGTAGGCGCGGTAGGCGTCCTCGTCGGCGAAGCGCATGGAGAAGCGGAAGCGGAAGGCGCTCTTCGGGCTGACCTGCCGGCTGACGGTGAAGCCCTGCACGCCGGGCACGGCGGTGAGCACCTCGCGCGCCCCGGTGAGGAAGGCGCGCTCGGCCTCCGAGCCCTCCGGGTGGACCAGGGTGAAGCAGACGGTGTGCTCGATCACGTCGTCCCCGTTCGTGCGGTGCGGTCCGGCGACGCCCGGCGGCGCGCGGCGGTGGGCCCCGGGCGGTGCCCCGGCGCGATCGTGCCAGCCGGGCGCCCGCCCGCGCGCCGGGGGTGCCTCAGCCGCGGGCGGTGAACTCCGCGGCGATCCGCGCGCGGTCGGCGCCGGCGCGCAGCAGCACCGCCAGCAGCACCCGCGCCTGCCCGGCGCGCAGCCGCCCCGCGCTCACCGCGCCCGCGGCGGCCAGGTCGTGCCCGCCGCCCCCGCCGCCGTAGCCGACGGAGGTCGGGCCGTCGGGCACGCGCGTGCTCACGACCACCGCCACCCCGGCGGCGCACGCGCGCCGCACCGCCTCGACGACGGCGGCGGTGGTGTTGCCCGAGCCCAGCGCCTGCAGCACGAGACCGCGGGCGCCCAGCGCCGCGGCCGCGTCCACGAGCGCCCCGTCGGCGCCCGGGTGCACGGCCACCACGTCCACCCGCGGCCACGGCGCACCCGCCGGCCACGGCAGCGCCGGCCCGCGCCCGGGCGGGTCCGGGGCCGCGAAGGCGTCCAGGGCGCTGGTGTGCCGCTTGGTCGTGCCCGCGGCGGGCAGCAGGCGGCCCCCGAAGGCGACGAGCACCCCGCGCCTGCGCGCGGCCGGGTCGGCGGCCGCGCGCACCGCGGCGAGCACGTTCGCGGGGGCGTCGCTGTCCGGGTCGTCGGCGGTGCGCTGCGAGCCGGTGAGCACCACCGGGCGCTCGTCGTCGTGGTGCAGGTCCAGCAGGAACGCCGTCTCCTCCAGGGAGTCGGTGCCGTGCAGGACGACCACCCCCCGCACGTCCCGCCCGGCCAGCGCCGACGCGCACGCCCCGCGCACGAGCGCCGCCTGCTCCAGCGTCAGCGTCGAGGAGTCCGCGTGCAGCGCCTCCACCGTCCGCACGGCCACCCCGGCGCGCGCACCGGCGTCCCCGACGACGTCGGCGCCCGACAGCGAGGGCGCGCTCACGCCGCGCTCGTCGCGGGTGCTGGCGATGGTGCCGCCGGTGGTGACGACGACCACGAGGGGGACGGGCTGCGGGAGCGGGTCGGCCGGGGTCACGACGGGCGAACCTACCGCCGGGCCGCTGCCCGGGTGCGCGGGCGGGCGGGTGCGCGCACGGGGGTGCGCGCGCGGCGGGCAGCTGGCACGCTCGCGACCATGAGCGAACTCAGCGACGACGACATCACCACGACGCCCACCGGCGTGGCCGGCGGCTCCGGCGACGCCGACTCCGGCGACTCCGACGCCACCCAGGTCGACCCCGCCGGATCGGACCCGGCCGGCACCGACCCCGCCGGCGGCGAGGGCGGCGACGCCGACTCCGGCGACTCCGACTCCACCCAGGTGGACCCCGCGGGCTCGGACCCGGCGGGCAGCGACCCCGCGGGCTCCTGACGTGACGCTGGCTCCCTCCCGCCCCGTCGCCGGGGACGCCTCCCCGGCGGCGGGTGCGGGTCCGGCGCTGCGCCGCTGCTTCGGCGCCGCCGCGGACGACATCGCCACCGAGCACTGGAACGGGCGCCCGCTGCTGGTGCGCGCCGCCGACCGCGCCGCCGAGGGCGGGCGCGCCGACGTGCACGACCTGCTCTCGCCGGCAGACGTCGACGAGCTGCTCGGCCCGCGCGCGCTGCGCACCCCGTTCTTCACGATGGTCAAGGACGGCGTCGGGCTGCCGCGCGACTCCTTCACGCGCAAGGCCGTCGCGGGCAACCAGCAGCTGTCCGACCTCGCCGACAGCGAGGGCGTGGCGCGCGGCTACGCGGAGGGCGCGACGATCGTGCTGCAGGCGCTGCACCGCACGTGGCCGCCGCTGGCCCGCTTCTGCGCCGACCTGGCCGCCGACCTCGGCCACCAGTGCCAGGTCAACGTGTACGTCACCCCGCCGGGGGCGCAGGGCTTCAAGCCCCACCACGACACCCACGACGTCGTCGTGCTGCAGGTCGACGGGCGCAAGCACTGGACGATCCACCCGCCGGCGCTCGAGCTGCCGCTGAAGTCGCAGCCCTCCAGGGCGCTGGGACCGGACCCGGTGGGCGGTCGCGCCCCCGTCGTCGACACCGTGCTCGAACCCGGCGACGCGCTGTTCCTGCCGCGCGGCTGGCTGCACTCGGCGCGCACCACCGACGAGCGCTCCATCCACCTGACCATCGGCCTGCTGTCGACGACGTGGGCGGACGTGCTCACCGACGCCGTCGCCTCCGCGGGCCGCGGCGACCTCGCGCTGCGCCGGGCGCTGCCCGTGGGCTCCGCCGACGTCGGCGACGAGGAGGTCGCGCTCTTCCGCGCGGCCGCCCAGCGCTGGCTGGACGAGCTCGACGACGCGGCCGTGCGCCGCCTGGTCGCCCGCCGCCGCGCCCGGGCCGTGCCCGCCGAACCCGTCGCGCCGCTGGCCCAGGACGAGCTCGCGCGCTCGCTGGGCGCCGAGCGGCTGCTGCGCCCGCGCCGCGGGCTCGGCGCGCGGGTCGAGCCCGCGGGGGAGCGCGCCGAGGTGCGCCTGGGGGACCGGACGGTCTCCTTCCCCGGCTGGCTGCTGCCGGTGCTGCAGCAGGTCCTGGCCGTCGGCGGCTCCGCCGCGGCCCTGGTGGACGCCGGCCTCGGCGTCGACGAGGCCGACGCCCTCGTGGTGCTGCGCCGGCTGGTGCGCGAGCACGTGCTCGTGGCCGACGAGCAGGACGGGCAGGGACCGGTCTGAGCGCACCGGCGGCCGGGCGCAGGTTCTCCTGCGCCGCGCAGGCCGAGCAGCGCGGCGACCAGCTGCTCGGCACGGCCACCGGCGTGCGGGGCTACCTGCTCGTGGAGGAACCGGGGCCGTGGGGGCCGGGTGCCGTGCCGGCCACCCGGCTCGGCGGGGAGCTGACCGACCGGCTGCGGCAGGTGGCCGCCGAGCGCGGGGTGCGGCTGCTGCTGGTGCGCCGCCCGTCGGCCGCCGGGCGCGACCCCGACGGGCCCCGGCGCCTCTTCTTCGCCGACGTCCGGCGCGGGCGCTCGGCGGTGCTCACCCGCACCGCGCGGCTGGAGGAGCTGGCCGCGGCCGCCGCCGCCGACACCGGCTGGAGCGTGCACCGGGACCCGCTGCTGCTCGTGTGCACCCACGGGCGCAAGGACTGGTGCTGCGCGCTGCGCGGGCGCCCGGTCGTGGACGCGCTCGCCGCGCTGGTGCCCGAGCAGGTGTGGGAGTGCTCGCACCTGGGCGGCGACCGCTTCGCCGCGACGGTGCTGACGCTGCCGGACGGCGCGGTGCACGGGCGCGTGCAGCCGCAGGACGCCCCGGCGCTGGTGGCGGCGGTCGGCTCCGGCCGGCTGCTGCCCTCGTTGCTGCGCGGGCGCAGCTGCGACGCCATGGTCGTCCAGGCCGCCGAGGGGCACGTGCGCCTGCTCGACGACCTGGACGAGCTGGAGGCGGTCCGCCCGCGGGCCGCGGTGCGCGGGGAGGACGGCCGCTGGGTGGTGGACCTGCAGGTCCGGGGTGCGCCGGTGCGGGTGCACCTGCGCGAGGGCACCGCCCCCGCGCACCAGCTCACCTGCTCGGCCGCCTCCGCGCAGCGGGCCCGGACCTGGGAGCTGGAGCGCGTGGAGCGCTGAGCCTCAGGCCGAGCGCAGCTTGCGCGCCACGCCGACCACGCGGGTGGCCATGTGGTCCAGGGCGTTCAGCTCGGCCTCGCCCAGCGGGATGTCGTTGCCGCCGCCGGTGACGTGGCTGACGCCGTAGGGGTTGCCGTCGACGAACTTCAGCCCGTCGGTGTAGCCGGGCGGGACGATGATGCCGCCGAAGTGGTAGATCGTGTTGTAGAGCGCGATGAGGGTCGTCTCCTGGCCGCCGTGGGCGGTCTGGGAGGTGGTGAAGCCGGCGTAGACCTTGTCGGCCAGCAGGCCCTGGGCCCACTGGGCGCCCAGGGAGTCGATGAAGATCTTCAGCTGGCCGGCGATGTTGCCGTAGCGGGTGGGGGAGCCGAAGAGGACCGCGTCGGCCCACACGATGTCGTCGGCGGTGGCGCCGGGTGCGCCCTTGGCCGCCTCGGCCTCGGCGGCCTGGGCGTCGGTGGCCGCCTTCTCGCCGCCGGTGGCCTGGCGCTCGACCTGGCGCAGCCGGACCTCCGCGCCGGCCTGCTCGCCGGCGGCGGCCAGGCGCTCGGCCATGGCGCGGGTGGTGCCGGTGGCCGAGTAGTAGACGATGGCGAGCTTGACGTCGCTCACGGGAGCTCCTGTCGTTGAAGGTGCAACTTGCCGGACGGGCCCAACGTAGCGCGTGCCGCCGCGGCGGGCCAGGCCGCAGCGGTCCCCCTCCCGCTCGCGCGCGGGCGGCGGCGGGCGCACGATGCCCGCGGGCTCCGCGACCGCGGCAGCCGCTCCCGGGCCGGAGGAGGTGCAGGGTGGCCGGCCGCACCCTGCCGACGAAGGACTGCGCCGTGTGCGGGCGCACCATCACCTGGCGCAGGAAGTGGGAACGCGACTGGGAGCAGGTCCGCCACTGCTCCGACGCCTGCCGGCGCCGGGCCGGGGGAGCCGGGGCCCGGGTGGACGCGCGGCTCGACACCGCCCTGCGCGCGCTGCTCGAGCGCAGCTCCCGGGCCGGGGTGTCACCGGACGAGGCGGCCCGCGCCGTCGGCGGCGACGACTGGCGGGCCCTGGCCGAGCCCGCCCGCGCCGCCGCCCGCCGGCTCGTCGCGGCGGGGGAGGCGGAGATCGTCCAGGCCGGGCGCGTCGTGGACCCGTCGAGGGCGCGCGGACCGGTGCGGGTGCGCCGGCGCTCGTGACCCTCCCCGGGTCACCCCCGGTCGACTCCGGCCGGCCCGGTCCGGTCAGCCGCGCCCGTGCCGCGGCTGGTGGGCCCCGCCGGTGCCGGCACCGGGGCCGTGCTCGCGCAGGGCGAGCACCGAGGTGCGGGTGACGTGCAGGTACCGCAGGTGCTCACCGGCGCACGGCTGCAGGACGCCCTCGCGCATCCACCGGTACACCGTCGACAGGTGCACGCCCAGGACCTCGGCGGCGTCGGACGCGCGGTAGCACGGGGAGCCCTCGAGGGCGTCCTGCACGCTGAACAGCCCCTCGACGGAGGGGTCGCTCGCGCGCGTCCGGTGCAGCGCCATGAATCATGGTGCGACCGGGTGGTTGCGGACCGCAACAGCCGCACCCGGGCCGGGTCAGGGAGCGGGGTCGGCCCCCAGGACGACCTCGAACTCCAGCAGGCTCGCCCCCGTGGCCACGGGCCTGGCGCGCTCACCGGCGTGCGCGGCCTTCGCCCCGCCGTCCGCCCAGCTCCGGAAGGCCTCCTCGGTCTCCCAGCGGGTGTAGACGAAGTAGCGCGTCTCACCGGCCACGGGCCGCAGCAGCTCGAAGCCGAGGAAGCCCGGCGTCCCCTCGACGGCGCCCATGCGGTGGGCGAAGCGGCGCTCCAGCTCCGGCCCGCCGCCCTCGGGGACCTCGATCGCGTTGATCTTCACGACAGCCATGCCGAGCAGGATGGCACGCCGGGGCCGCACCGCCCCGGCGCGGGCGCTGCGCGCCGGTCAGCCCACCGGGAAGCGGTGCACGCCGGGCACGCGGCCCGTGCCGGCGGGGACCGCGCCGGACTCGCTGGCCCAGCCGACGGTGATGCTGCGGGCGGACGCGCCGAGCAGGCGGGTCTGGGCGCCGCCGCACACGCGCAGCTGGGAGGGCGTGGGGAGGTAGAAGGCGATGCTCACGCGCGCGGAGTCGCTGCTGGTGCGGTTGAACGCCGAGACGTCGGTGACGCCCGCGCGGTCGGGCACGGTGTCGACCGGGACGGAGGCGATGCGCGGCAGCCACTTGCCGGCGCAGCGGACGACGAGGTCCACCTTCGTGCCCGCCGTCTGCACCAGGGAGGCGACCGGCAGCTCGCACTCCTGCGAGTACGTCGCGTCCTCCGGGTCGCAGGAGGGGACGCCGCCGAAGGCGTCGAAGCCGGTGAGGTCGGCGGTGACCATCCCGAAGCCGCAGTTGCCCGAGCTCCAGCCGCTGAAGCAGTCGTCGGTCAGCGGGTTCTGCGCGGGCGCCACGAGCTGGACGGTGGCGTTGCGCACGCTCAGCCGCGGGGCGGCCGCGGCGGAGGCCGGGGTCGCGGCGAGCAGCGAGGCGGCCGTGGTGGCGAGCACGGCCAGGACGGACGCGGCGAGCGTGCCGCGGCGGCGGTGAAGCATCTGAGTTCCCCCCTCAGCGGCTCGCGGCCATCGCGAGCCGTCACTCATCGTGCACCAAGCGTCACCAAGGGGTGAGGCGTTCGGCGCAACGGCGGTCCGAACGGGTGACGCAGCGCGACGGGCCGGGCGGTTCCCCTCCTCACCGCCCGGCCCGCGCCCGCCCACCCCTCAGTCGGCGATGGCCGCCACCGGCGGGGTCTTCGCGGCCCGCCGCGCCGGCAGCACCGAGGCCAGCACCCCGGCGAGCCCGGCCACCACGACGATCCCGGCCACCTGCAGCCAGGGGACGTCCAGGACGACCGGCGCCTCCGCCGCGAGCACCGAGGAGGTGCCGGCCAGCCCGTAGCCGGTGCCCAGCACCACGCCGATCACCCCGGCGACCCCGGCCACCAGCAGCGCCTCCCAGGCCAGCAGTGCGCGCAGCTGCCCGCGGGTCAGCCCCAGCGCCCGCAGCAGCCCCGACTCCTGGCGCCGCTCCACCACCGACAGCGCCAGCGTGTTGCCGACCCCGATGAGCGCGATGACCACCGCGACCGCCAGCAGCCCCGTGACGATGAGCAGCATCGTCGTCAGCAGCTGGTCCAGGCTCGAGCGCAGCGCCACGACACCGCTCACGTCGCTGGTCGGCAGCGCGCCGGCGACCACGTCGGTCACCGCGTCGACGGCGGCGCCCTCCTCGGCGTCCGAGAGCCCCTCCCGCAACCGGACCCACGCCCCGGTCGGCTGCGCGTCCGGGGCCGCGCGGCGCACGTCGGCGGCCGTGGCGACCGCGAACTGCTCGGTGCCCGGCGCGACGCGCACCGCCAGCTCGACCTCCGGTCCGCTCGCGGGCCCGCCGGTGCCGGGGTCCGCGCGCACCCGCAGGCGCTCGCCGTCGCCCACGCCCAGCGTGGCGGCGGCCCCGGTCGACAGGACCACCTGTCCCTCGGCGGGCACCGGCGAGCGCTGCTGCGAGCGCACGACCTCGCGCGCCGCGGCGGGGTCGACGCCGGTGAGCGGGAAGCCGTTCCCGGCCGCGTCCACGACCTGCACCTCGTCGACGGCGGCCACCGAGGCCACCTGCTCCAGCCCGCGCAGCGCGTCGAGCACCTGCGCCCCGACGCCGTCCGAGCCCTGCACGACGACGTCGGTGGGGTAGGCGGCCTCGATGGCGTCGGCCGCGCTGGCCCGGGTGGAGGCGGCGCCGACGACCATGGCCGTCGTCAGGGTGACCCCGATGACCAGCGCGGTCGCCGTGGCCGCCGTCCGCCGCGGGTTGCGCGAGGCGTTGCCGGCCGCCAGCCGGGCCGGGACCCCGCCGAGGCGGCCGAACGGCGCACCCGCGACGGCGACCACCGCGGGCACCAGGCGCTGGGCGACGAGCAGGAAGCCGAGGAAGCTCAGCGCACCGGCCCCCACCGCGGGGGTGAGGCTGCCGGAGCGGGCGGAGAGGGCCATCGCGGCCGTCGAGGGCACGAGCACCACCAGGCCGAGCACCAGGCGCACCAGCCCGGCGCGCGAGCGCACCGCCGCCGGCGCCAGCGGGCGCAGCGCCGCCAGCGGCGCGACCCGGGTGGCCGCCCGGGCGGGGGCGGCGGCCGCGGCCACCGTCACCAGCGTGCCCAGGAGCAGGCCGACGACGACCGCGACGGGCGGCACGACGAGCCGGTCCAGCGCGATCGGCGCGTCGGTGCGCGCCACCACCGCGCCGACCGCGGCGGCCAGGGCCGCTCCGGCGGCCACGCCGACCGCGGAGGCGAGCAGCCCCACGACCAGCGCCTCCAGCAGCACCCCGCGCCCGACCTGGCCGCGGGTGGCGCCCACGCAGCGCAGCAGCGCCATCTCGCGGGTGCGCTGGGCCAGCACCACGGCGAACGTGTTGGCGATGACCAGACCGGCCACCAGCACCGCGACGGCGCCGAAGACCAGCAGCACGCTGGTCAGGCTCTGCGCGTCGCCGGTGTAGGCGTCGGCGACCTGCTGGGCGGCCTGCGCACCGGTCAGCGCCGAGAGCCCCGCACCGGCGGGCAGCAGCGCGCCCACCCGCTCGAGCAGCTGCTCGGGCGACGTCCCGCCGGCGGCCGCCAGCCGCAGCTGCTCGACGCCGCTCCCGCCCCAGGCGAGCACCTGGGCGTCGGTGGCGAAGAGCCGCGGCGCGATCCCGGCCGTCGGGTCGCCCCCGAGGTCGACGGTGCCGACGACCCGCACCTGCTCGGCGGCGGGCTCGGCGGCGGGCTCGGCGGCGGGCTCGGCGGGCGCGTCGACGGGAGGCAGGGCGGTCACCGACAGCACCGTCCCCGGCTCGACGCCGGCGCGGGTGGAGACCGCCACCTCCCCGGGGCCGGTCGGCAGCCGGCCGGCCGCCGGGCGCTGCCAGCGCAGCTGCTCGGCCGTCCCCAGGCTCTGCACGGAGGTGTAGGAGCTGCCGGTGCGCTCGGGCCAGCGCACCTGCGCGGTGGTGCTGCGGTCGAGGGAGACGGCGGCGACGCCGGGCGTCGCGGTCAGGGGGCCGACGAGGGCGCCCAGGGCCGCCGCGGCCTCGTCGCCGGGGTGTTCCCCTGCGGTGACGACGACGTCGCTGGCGGTGTACTGGGCGCCGACGGCCTCCAGGACGCCGGCCTCGGCGGAGGCGTTCAGCGACAGCGTCGCGACGACGAACCCGACGGCGATGACGATCGCCAGGCAGGAGGCGAGGACGCGCGCCACGTGGGCGCGCAGCTGGGCGGCGGTGGTGCGGAACACCTCAGGCCCCCAGGGTGCGCAGGGCGTCGATGACGTCGTCGGGCGTGGGCTGCACGAGCCCGCCCGCCAGGCGCCCGTCGGCGATGAGCACGACGCGGTCGGCGTAGCTGGCCGCCACCGGGTCGTGGGTGACCATGACGACGGTCTGGCCGAACTCCCGCACGCTGCCGCGCAGCAGGCTGAGCACCTCGGCGCCGGCGCGCGAGTCCAGGTTGCCCGTCGGCTCGTCGGCGAAGACGACGTCGGGGCGCGGCAGCAGGGCGCGGGCCACGGCCACGCGCTGCTGCTGGCCGCCGGACAGCTCGTGCGGCTTGTGCCGCAGGCGGTCGGTCAGGCCCAGGCGCCGCACCACGTCGTCCATCCAGGCGGTGTCGGGTTCCCGGCCGGCCAGCCGCAGCGGCAGCAGCAGGTTCTCGCGGGCGTCCAGCACCGGCAGCAGGTTGAAGGACTGGAAGACGAAACCCACCCGGTCGCGGCGCACCCGCGTCAGCTCGGCGTCGCGCAGCGAGGTGAGCTCGGTGTCGCCGAGGAACACCTGCCCGGCGCTCGCGGTGTCCAGGCCCGCCAGGCAGTGCATGAGGGTGGACTTGCCCGAGCCGGAGGGGCCCATGATGGCCGTGAACTCGCCCCGGCTGAAGTCGACGTCGACACCGGCCAGGGCGTGCACCCGGGCGTCGCCGCGCCCGTAGGTCTTGCGCAGGCCGACGGCGCGCACCGCCGGCCGGGCGGCGTCCACCACCGCGGACGGGTGGTGCGGGCTGGGGTGTTCGGTCACGGTCGCTCCCGGTTCGCAGGCGTTCTCCAACGCCCTCGACGCTAGGAGCTGCCCCGCCCGCGGCGCGTCCGGCGCGGAACTGATCCCGGCGCCCCGCGGGCGTCGGCCCTGCGGTGGACGCGCAGCGCCCGGGTCATCCCGTGGTCGGACGCCTCAGCGCGCGTCGCGCAGCACGTCGCCGGGCTGCACCAGCCCGGCGGAGAAGGCGAGCACGACCGCCTGGACGCGGTCGCGCGAGCGCGTCTTGGCGAGCACCCGCCCCACGTGCGTCTTCACGGTCGCCTCCGAGACGAAGAACCGCTGCGCGATCTCGCCGTTGGTCAGCCCGTGCGCCATGCACTCCAGCACCTCCAGCTCGCGCGGGGTGAGGTCGGTGGGCAGGGTCTGCGCGCTCGCGGCGGGGGCGGCGGCACCCGCGCGCAGCATCGGGCCCACGTGCTGCAGCAGCCGCCGGGTGGAGCTGGCGGCGATGACGGCGTCGCCGGCGTGCACGGTGCGCACGGCCGCGAGCAGCTCCTCCGGCGGGGCGTCCTTGAGCAGGAAACCGCTGGCGCCCGCGCCGATCGCGGAGACGACGTACTCGTCGAGGTCGAAGGTGGTCAGGACCACCACCCGCGGCGCGCCCTCGCCGCCCGCGGCGGCCGTGATGCGCCGGGTGGCCTCGATGCCGTCGAGGCCGGGCATGCGCACGTCCATCAGGACGACGTCGCACGGGGTCGAGGTGACGACCCGGACGGCGTCCAGGCCGTCGGAGGCCTCGCCGACGACCTGCAGGTCGGGCTGGGAGTCGATCACCATGCGGAAACCCGCCCGCACGAGCTGCTGGTCGTCGACGAGGACGACGCGGACGGGGCCGGTGTCCGGGAGGCCGGCGGGGGCGTCGAGGGGCGTCACGTCACGAACCGTAGGGGAGGGTCGCCCGCACGCTGAACCCGCCGCCGGGGCGGGGTCCCGCCGTGACGGCACCGCCGTGCAGCCGGGCACGTTCCCCCATGCCGACCAGGCCCTGCCCGCCGGGACCGGCCTGCACGAGCGCGGCGGCCCCGCGGCCGTCGTCGTCGACCCCCAGGCGCAGGGCGTCGGGGTCCCAGCGGACCTCGACGGCCGCGCGCGCGCGGGGCCCGGCGTGCTTGAGGACGTTGGTCAGCGACTCCTGCACGATCCGGTACGCCGCCAGGCCGATGGCGGGCGGCAGCTCGCGCGGCTGCCCGTGCACGCGCACCGCCACGTCCAGGCCGCTGGCGCGCACCTGCTCGACGAGGTCGGGGATCTGCCGCGCGTCCGGCTGGGGCGCGCGCTCGTCGCCGGGTCCCTGGCGCAGCACCCCCAGCAGCCCGCGCATGTCCGACAGCGCCTGCCGGCCGGTGCCGGCGATCGTCTCCAGCACCTGCGCGGCCGCCCGCGGGTCCGCGGCCGCGGCGTAGCGCCCGCCGTCGGCCTGGGCGATGATCACCGACAGGGAGTGGGCCACGACGTCGTGCATCTCGCGGGCGATGCGCTGGCGCTCGGCGGTGGCCGCCAGCCGGGACTCGTTCTCGCGCTCGACCTCCAGCAGGCGCGCGCGCTCCAGCAGGGCGAGCTCGTTCTGCCGGCTGGCCCGGCGCAGGCTGCCCAGCGCCCAGGAGGCCAGGACCATGAAGGCGATGAAGAACGCCCCCACGACGACGCTGCCCAGCCCGGCGGAGGAGAAGAACCGCAGCGAGCACAGCGCGGAACCGAACAACCCCAGGGCCAGACCGCCCAGGGACGCCCAGCGCCGGCCGTAGGCGGCCATGGAGTAGACCGCCACCAGCACGGCCACGTTGCCGAACGAGGGCGAGGGCGCCAGCAGCTGGACGATCCCGAAGAAGGCGACGAGGCCGCCGCTGACCTCGGGGAAGCGGCGGCGCACCGCCAGCGGCAGGCACATGGCCAGGCCCAGGAACCCGGAGAACAGCCCGCCGCCGGCGGTGTCGGCCGCGCTGAAGAGGCCGGCGAGCCCGGCCAGCACGAGGGCGTTGAGGGCGTCGACGAGGAGGCTGTTGGCGCGCGTCCAGCTGACGACGCGGTCGAAGACGTTCTGCCGCGGCACCGCTCGAGCGTAGGCAGCCGCACCGGCGGGGGCGTCAGACCGCGGGACCACTGCCGCCTCCACCGCCGGGAGGACGCCGGCCGCCCGCGGCACCGGCCGCCAGCCGTCCGCATCCTGGGACGCCGGTCCCGCATGCTGGACGGGCGGGAACCGGCCTCCGCTACGCTCGCGCCATGGCGGACACCCTGCGACTGGCGGTCATCCCCGGCGACGGCATCGGGCAGGAGGTCACCGCGGAGGCGCTCAAGGTCCTCGCCGCGGTGCTCGGCCCGACGGGGGAGCGGATCGCCACCACCGAGTACGACCTCGGCGCCCGCCGCTACCACCGCACCGGCGAGACGCTGCCGGACAGCGTGCTGGAGGAGGTCCGCGGCCACGACGCGATCCTGCTGGGCGCCGTCGGCGACCCCAGCGTGCCCAGCGGCGTCCTGGAGCGCGGGCTGCTGCTGAAGCTGCGCTTCGCCCTGGACCACTACGTGAACCTGCGCCCGTCCAAGCTGTACCCCGGGGTGCCGACACCGCTGGCCGAGCCCGGCGAGGTCGACTTCGTCGTCGTCCGCGAGGGCACCGAGGGGCCCTACGTCGGCAACGGCGGGGCGCTGCGGGTGGGCACCCCCGCCGAGATCGCCACCGAGGTCAGCGTCAACACCGCCTTCGGCGTCGAGCGCGTCGTGCGCGACGCCTTCGCGCGGGCCGCGGCGCGCCCGCGCCGCAAGCTCACCCTCGTGCACAAGCACAACGTCCTCGTGCACGCCGGGCACCTGTGGCGGCGCACCGTCGAGGCCGTGCACGCGGAGTTCCCCGACGTGGCCGTCGACTACCTGCACGTCGACGCGGCGACGATCTTCCTGGTGACCGACCCGGCCCGCTTCGACGTCATCGTCACCGACAACCTCTTCGGCGACATCCTCACCGACCTCGCCGCAGCCGTCACCGGGGGCATCGGCCTGGCCGCCTCCGGCAACGTCAACCCCGACCGCACGGCGCCGAGCATGTTCGAGCCCGTGCACGGCTCGGCGCCCGACATCGCCGGGCAGCAGGTCGCCGACCCCACCGCCGCCGTGCTCTCGGTGTCCCTGATGCTGGCGCACCTGGGCTTCGCCGACGCCGCCGCCCGCGTCGACGCCGCCGTCACCGCCGACCTGGCCCGCCGCGCCGGCGGCGAGGTCGGCCCGCGCCGCACCGCCGAGGTCGGCGACGCGCTGGCCGCGGCGGCGAGCGCCTGAACCACCGCCCGGACCACCGCCCCGGGGCGCCCGCGTCCCGGAGTACCGTCGAACCACCACCCCGCCGACGAGGAGAGAGCGCATGAGCGCCACGTCCACCGCACCGACCGCCGAGACCGCCACGGCCGCCGCGACGTCCCCGGTCACCTTCCCGGTGACGCGCTCGGCGGTGCCGGTGGCGGCGGAGCGGCGCGCGGAGGTCCTGGCCGCCCCCGGGTTCGGCAAGCACTTCACCGACCACATGGCGCTGGCCACCTGGACCAGGGGCACCGGCTGGCACGACGCCGGGATCGTGCCCTACGGCCCGCTGCAGCTGGACCCGGCCGCCGCCGTCCTGCACTACGCGCAGGAGGTCTTCGAGGGGCTGAAGGCCTACCGCCACGCCGACGGCAGCGTCTGGACGTTCCGCCCCGAGGCCAACGCCGCCCGCATGGACCGCTCGGCGCGCCGGCTGGCGCTGCCGGAGGTGGGTGAGCAGATGTTCCTGGAGGCGATCACCCAGCTCGTGCGCACCGACGAGGCGTGGGTCCCCTCCGGCGGGGAGTCCTCGCTGTACCTGCGCCCGTTCATGGTGGCCACCGAGGCCTTCCTCGGCGTGCGATCGGCGCACGAGGTGAAGTTCCTCGTCATCGCCTCCCCGGCGGGCAGCTACTTCACCGGCGGCGTGAAGCCGGTCTCGATCTGGCTGTCGCAGGAGTACACCCGCGCCGCCTTCGGGGGCACCGGGTCCGCCAAGTGCGGCGGCAACTACGCCGCGAGCCTGGCCGCGCAGGACGAGGCCGCCGAGCACGGGTGCGACCAGGTGTGCTTCCTGGACGCCAGCGAGCACCGCTACGTCGAGGAGCTCGGGGGGATGAACCTGTTCTTCGTCCACGACGACGGCTCGATCGTCACCCCCGAGCTGACCGGCACCATCCTCGAGGGCATCACACGCTCCTCCATCCTGCAGCTGGCGCAGGACCTCGGCCACGAGGTGGGCGAGCGCCGCGTGAGCATCGACGAGTGGCGCCAGGGCGTGGCCTCCGGGCGGATCACCGAGGTCTTCGCCTGCGGCACCGCCGCGGCCGTCACCCCCGTGGGCCGGCTGCTGTCCGCCGACGGCGAGCTCGTGCACGGCACCGGCGAGGCGGGCGAGGTCACCTCCGCGATCCGGGCGCGGCTGACGGACCTGCAGTACGGGCGGGCCGAGGACACCCACGGCTGGCTGCACCGCCTCGTCTGAGCGGCCGCCCTCCCCGGGGTCCGGCGCGGACCCCCACCGGGCCCCGGGAGGGCGTGCGGGCGGCCACTAGGGTGAGCCGCATGCGCATCGCGAGGTTCTCGTCCGGCGGTTCCGACCCCCGCTACGGCGTCGTCGAGGGCGCCCCCGGCGAGGAGGAGCTGCTCGTCGTCTCCGGCGACCCGCTCTTCACGCCGCTGAACCCGACGGGCGAGCGCGTGCCGCTGGTCGACGCCCGGCTGCTGGCCCCGGTCATCCCGCGCTCCAAGGTGCTGGGCGTGGGCCGCAACTACGCCGCGCACGCCGCCGAGCTCGGCAACGAGGTGCCCGACGAACCGCTGGTGTTCACGGTGCCTAACACCTCGGTGGCCGGTCCCGGCGACCCCCTGGTCATCCCCGCCTGGGCGGGGGAGGAGCTGCACTACGAGGGCGAGCTCGCCGTCGTCATCCGCCGGCTGTGCAAGGACGTGCCGCTCGCGCGGGTGCCCGAGGTGGTCTACGGCTACACCGTGGCCAACGACGTCACCGCGCGCGGCCTGCAGGAGTCCGACAAGCAGTGGTGGCGCGCCAAGGGCGCCGACGGGTTCACCCCGCTGGGGCCGTGGATCGAGACCGAGCTGGACCCGGCCGACGTGCGCATCGAGACCCGCCGGATCACCGGCACCGGCGCCGACGAGGAGGTCGAGGTCGTCCAGGACGGGCGGACCTCGCTCATGGTCCACGACGTCGCCGCCATCGTCGCCCACGTCTCGCAGGCCATGACCCTGCTGCCGGGCGACGTCATCCTCACCGGCACCCCCGCGGGGGTCGGGCCGGTGCGCGCCGGCCAGCGCGTGGAGGTGGAGGTCGAGGGGATCGGCGTGCTGTCCACGCCCTTCGTCGCCCCCGAGCCGGACTGAGGCCCGCCCGCCCCGGGCGGGGGAGCGGGACCCGCCCGGTGCGGAGGCTCAGCCCGCGGCGGGAGCGGCGATCGCCACGGTGAGCTGGTCGGTGGCCGTCTGCTTGGAGTAGTCGGACGCGCCGGGCGCCGACTGCTCCAGCACGTCGTAGCTGATGAGCAGCTCCACGCTGCGGGTCCCGGCGGGCACCTGCGGGACGACGAACGACGTCGAGTAGGCGTAGGGCGCCATGGCCAGGTAGCCCGGCGCCTGGCGGGCGACGTCGGTGACGGTGGTGGGCGCCGAGGTGCTGCCGTCGGCGGCGACCGCCGTGGCGGTGACGCTGAAGGAGCTGATGTAGGCGCGCTGCTGCTTCTTGGCGGTCCCCAGGTTCGGGCCGGTGATCGTGGCCGCCAGCGAGATCGGCTTGGCGGCGCCCGCGGTCCAGCGGGACATCTCCAGCGTCGACCAGTAGTCGACGGCCAGCCCCATGCCGCCGGCCTGCAGCTCGTGGTGCGCCGAGCCGAGGGCCAGGTCGTTGGCGACCGGCTCGACGACCACGCCCGCGGCCGGCTCGACCGCGGAGCTCGTCGTCTCCGCGGCCGGGGGCGCCGGGGTCGCCGTGGTCGCCGTGGACGTCTCCGGCGGCAGGCCCGCGGCCTGCAGCGAACCGCACGCCGTCAGGGTCGCCAGCGGCAGCAGGAGCAGCAGCGCGGCGGCCGTGCGGGAGGTGCGGAGCGGGGAGCGGGTGAGCACGGGGTCCTCCGGGCGTGAGTGCGGCGGGTGGCGGTTCGACGGTGGCACTCGTGACGCTGCGTCAGGGGTTCCGCCACCCGAACAGGCCATCGGTGACGCTGCGCGACCACCCGGGTGGACGCAAGGGCCGGTGCCGGAGCGGCCCCCCTAGGCTGGAACGGCCATGACTGACAACGCCGCCCCCGCCGCCGCCTCCGGTTCCTCCGTCCGGGTCCGCTTCTGCCCCTCGCCGACGGGCACCCCGCACGTCGGCCTCGTCCGCACGGCCCTGTTCAACTGGGCCTACGCCCGCCACACCGGCGGCAAGCTCGTCTTCCGCATCGAGGACACCGACTCCGCCCGCGACAGCGAGGAGAGCTACGCGCAGATCCTCGAGGCGCTGCGCTGGCTCGGCCTGGACTGGGACGAGGGCATCGACGTCGGCGGCCCGCACGAGCCGTACCGCCAGAGCCGCCGCCGCGAGCTCTACGACGACGTGGTCCGGCGCCTGCGCGAGGCGGGGCACCTGTACGAGTCGTTCTCGACGGCCGAGGAGATCGAGGCCCGCCACGAGGCGGCCGGGCGCTCCAAGGCCCTGGGCTACGACGGCTTCGACCGCGACCTGACCCCCGAGCAGGTCGCCGCGTTCCGGGAGGCGGGCCGCGAGCCCACCCTGCGGCTGCGGGTGCCCCAGGACCGCGACTACTCCTTCGACGACCTCGTGCGCGGGCGCATCGAGTTCAAGGCCGGTTCCTTCCCGGACCCGGTGCTGGTGCGCGCCAACGGCGAGCCGCTCTACACGCTGGTCAACCCCGTCGACGACGCGCTCATGGGCATCACCCACGTGCTGCGCGGGGAGGACCTGCTCAGCTCCACCGCCCGGCAGATCGCGCTGTACGAGGCCCTCATCGACATCGGGGTGGCGCAGGCGGTCCCGCGGTTCGGGCACCTGCCGTACGTCATGGGCGAGGGCAACAAGAAGCTGTCCAAGCGCGATCCGGAGTCCAACCTCTTCCACCACCGCGACCGGGGCTTCGTCCCGGAGGGGCTGCTGAACTACCTCGCCCTGCTGGGCTGGGGCCTGGCCGAGGACCGCGACGTCTTCGGCGTCGAGGAGATGGTCGCCGCCTTCGACGTCGCCGACGTCAACGCCTCCCCGGCCCGCTTCGACCCGGCCAAGGCCGAGGCGATCAACGCCGCCCACCTGCGCCTGCTGGCGCCGGAGGACTTCCGCGGGCGCCTGGTGCCCTACCTGCAGGCCGGCGGGGTGCTGCCGCCCGAGCCGAGCGCGGAGCAGCTGCAGCGGCTGGCCCAGGCGGCTCCGCTGGTGCAGGAGCGCATGACGCTGCTCGGGCAGGCGCCGGGGATGCTGGGCTTCCTCTTCAGCGCCGACGAGGACGTCGTCCTTCAGCCGGAGGCGACGGGGGCGCTGCGCCCGGAGGCCGCCGACGT
Organism: Kineococcus aridisoli; assembly: GCF_050871885.1. Lineage (NCBI taxonomy): Bacteria > Bacillati > Actinomycetota > Actinomycetes > Kineosporiales > Kineosporiaceae > Kineococcus > Kineococcus aridisoli. Next base: position 78,552 of record NZ_JBJLSF010000005.1, read on the forward strand.
CCTCGACGCCTCGCTGGCGGCGCTGGAGGGGCTGGCGGAGTGGACCACGCCGGCCCTGGAGGCGGCGCTGCGGGCCGCCGTCGTCGACGGGCTGGGGATCAAGCCCAAGTTCGCCTTCGCCCCGCTGCGCACCGCCGTCACCGGCCGGCGGGTCTCCCCGCCGCTGTTCGAGTCGATGGAGATCCTCGGGCGGGACTCCTCGCTGGCCCGGTTGCGCCGCCTGCGGGCGACGCTGGGCTGACGACCGTCCGCCCGGCTGCTGCCGCCCGGGACCTCAGGTCCCGGGCGGCGGTGCCGATTTGGGAAGCGGCGTCGGGAGCCGGTAGAGTCTGCGACGCACCCGGGCGGTTCGCCGGCCGGGAGATCACCATGGGGTATGGTGTAATTGGCAGCACGACTGATTCTGGTTCAGTTAGTCTAGGTTCGAGTCCTGGTACCCCAGCGCACGGCGCTCGTCCTCCGGGACGGGCGAGCTAGGGCCCCGTTGTGTAGCGGCCTAGCACGCCGCCCTCTCAAGGCGGTAGCGCGGGTTCGAATCCCGTCGGGGCTACTCACCAGCAAGCGTCCGGTCCGTCGGTCGCCGGGCTGGTCCGCTCTCGTCCACCGCTGGACGAGGCAGCTAGGGCCCCGTTGTGTAGCGGCCTAGCACGCCGCCCTCTCAAGGCGGTAGCGCGGGTTCGAATCCCGTCGGGGCTACTCCCAGGCCCCCGGTCACCGACCGGGGGCCTTCCTCGTCCCCGCCGCCCGCTCAGACGGGCACGGCGGGCCGGGCGGGCGGTACGACCGGCCGCAGCGCCGCCGTCAGCGCCTCGGCGGTCGCCAGCACCGCGTCGGCGTGCCGGCGGCCGGGGTGGCGGCCGAAGCGCTCGGCGGGCCCCGAGACGGACACCGCCGCCACGACGCGCCCGGACGGGCCGCGCACGGGGGCGCTGACGGAGGCCAGGCCCGCCTCGCGCTCGCCGCTGGAGTGCGCCCAGCCGCGGCGGCGCACCCCGGAGAGGGTGGCGGCGTCGAAGCGGGCGCCCAGCAGCTCCACCGACAGCCGCTCGGGGTCGTCCCAGGCCAGCAGGACCTGCGCCGCGGAGCCCGCCTGCATCGTCATGGAGGCGCCCACCGGCACGGTGTCGCGCAGCCCGTGCAGGCGGTCGGCGGCCGCGATGCAGACGCGGTGCTCGCCGTGGCGGCGGTACAGCTGGGCGCTCTCGCCGGTGGCGTCGCGCAGCGCCGTCAGCAGCGGCCCCGCGGCCGCCACGAGGCGGTCCTCGCCGGCGGCGGCGGCCAGCTCGGCGTGCCGGCCGCCGAGCACGAAGCGGCCCTGCAGGTCGCGCGCGACGAGGCGGTGGTGCTCCAGGGCGACGGCCAGCCGGTGCGCCGTCGGGCGGGCCAGCCCGGTCGCCGTCACCAGCTGCGCGAGGCTCGCCGGGCCCGCCTCCAGGGCGGTGAGCACCTGCACGGCCTTGTCGAGCACCCCGACTCCGCTAGTCTTGTCCACGGAGCGATACTGGCGTCTCAAGAAGTGAGATGCAAGCGTCGATCCAGCAGACCAGGCAGTCGAGGGAGGGGAACGCACCGTGGGACGCACGCTGGCGCAGAAGGTGTGGGACGACCACGTCGTCCGGCGCGGGCAGGACGGCGAGCCGGACCTGCTCTACATCGACCTGCACCTGCTCCACGAGGTCACCAGCCCGCAGGCCTTCGACGGCCTGCGGCTGGCCGGGCGCCCCGTGCGCCGCCTCGACCTGACGATCGCCACCGAGGACCACAACACCCCGACCGCGGACATCGACCGCCCGCTGTCGCTGCTGGAGGACCGCACCTCGGCCAAGCAGCTGGAGACCCTGCGCACCAACTGCGCCGAGTTCGGCGTGCGCATCCACCCCCTCGGCGACGCCGAGCAGGGCATCGTGCACGTCGTCGGCCCCCAGCTGGGCCTGACCCAGCCCGGCATGACCGTCGTCTGCGGCGACTCGCACACCTCCACCCACGGCGCCTTCGGCTCGCTCGGCATGGGCATCGGCACCAGCGAGGTCGAGCACGTCCTGGCGACCCAGACGCTGCCGCTGAAGCCGTTCAAGACGATGGCCGTCACCGTCAACGGCAGGCTGCGGCCGGGCACGACGGCCAAGGACGTCATCCTCGCCGTCATCGCCGAGATCGGCACGGGCGGCGGCCAGGGCTACGTCCTGGAGTACCGCGGCGAGGCGATCCGCGCCCTGTCGATGGAGGGGCGGATGACGATCTGCAACATGTCGATCGAGGCCGGTGCCCGCGCCGGCATGGTCGCCCCCGACGAGACGACGTTCGCGTACCTGGAGGGCCGCCCGCACGCGCCGCAGGGCGAGGACTGGGACGCGGCCGTGGCGTACTGGCGCACGCTGCAGACCGACGAGGACGCCGTCTTCGACGCCGAGGTCGTCCTCGACGCCGCCGACCTGGAGCCCTTCGTCACCTGGGGCACCAACCCCGGCCAGGGCGTCCCGCTGTCCGGCTCCGTGCCGGTGCCCGAGCGGATCGGCGACGACGGCGAGCGCCAGGGCGTCGAGCGGGCCCTGGAGTACATGGGCCTGGAGGGCGGCACCCCCATGCGCGAGATCGCCGTCGACACCGTCTTCATCGGCTCCTGCACCAACAGCCGCATCGAGGACCTGCGCGCCGCGGCCGAGGTCGTGCGCGGGCGCCGCAAGGCCGACGGCGTGCGCGTCATGGTCGTACCCGGCTCGGCGAAGGTGCGCCTGCAGGCCGAGGCGGAGGGCATCGACGTCGTCTTCAAGGAGTTCGGCGCCGACTGGCGCTTCGCCGGCTGCTCGATGTGCCTGGGCATGAACCCCGACCAGCTGGCCCCCGGTGAGCGCTGCGCCTCCACCTCCAACCGCAACTTCGAGGGCCGGCAGGGCAAGGGCGGGCGCACCCACCTGGTGAGCCCGCTGGTGGCCGCGGCGACCGCCGTGCGCGGCACGCTCAGCTCGCCCGCCGACCTCGACCCCGCCCCCGTCGCCTGACCGCCCGCCCGAGCCTGGAGGAGCCAGCCGTGGAGAAGTTCACCGTCCACACCGGTGTGGGAGTCCCGCTACGGCGCACGGACGTCGACACCGACCAGATCATCCCCGCCGTCTACCTCAAGCGCGTCACCAAGACCGGCTTCGAGGACGCCCTCTTCGCCGCCTGGCGCGGCGACCCGTCCTTCGTGCTCAACCAGGAGCCCTACCGCCCCGGGTCGGTCCTGGTGGCCGGCAAGGACTTCGGCACCGGCTCCAGCCGCGAGCACGCCGTCTGGGCCCTGCGCGACTACGGCTTCAAGGCCGTCCTCGCCCCCCGCTTCGGCGACATCTTCCGCGGCAACTCCGGCAAGCAGGGGCTGCTGGCGGCCGTCGTCGAGCAGAGCGACATCGAGCTCATCTGGAAGGCGCTGGAGGCCCACCCGGGCACCGAGGTGACCGTCGACCTCGTCGAGCAGGTCGTGCGCGTGGACGACTTCACCGCCCGCTTCCAGGTCGACTCCTCCATCCGCTGGCGGCTCATGGAGGGCCTGGACGACATCAGCCTGACCCTGCGCCACGCCGACGAGATCGCCGCCTTCGAGTCGCGCCGGCCCTCCTTCAAGCCGACGACGACCCCGCTGGCCCCGGCGGGCTGACCGCCCGCCCGACCGCCGGCCCCGAGGGCCCCGGACCGCGCTGCGCCGCAGCGCGACCGGGGCCCTCGTGCGTGCAGGGCCGTTGCGGCGCAACGACTCCCTGCCCGCGCGGGTCGCCGTCCGTGGTGCCGCGACGGTCCCGGGAACCGGCTGCGGCACAGGGCAGTCGACCGGCGGTCGGGCGGAGTCGACTGCGCCGCAACGACTCGCCGCCACGCCGGTGGTGGACTCCGGTGATCGCTGGTCGTACCGTTCACCCGTCGGGCTCCTGCTCGGCTGTGCGCAGACGCTTGCGCGAGGACATGCACGGACGACCCGGTCCCCCCAGGAGGAGCCCCGTGAACAAGGCAGAGATGGTGGACGCCCTCGAGGCGCGCCTCGGCGGCAAGAAGCAGGCGGTGACGGCGGTCGAGGCGATCGTCGAGCTCATCACGCTGACCGTCGCCAAGGGCGACAAGGTGGCCATCAGCGGTTTCGGCACCTTCGAGAAGCAGGCGCGCAACGCCCGCACGGGCCGCAACCCGCGCACCGGCGAGGCCGTCAAGATCAAGAAGACCTCGGTCCCGCGCTTCCGCCCCGGCACGGCCTTCAAGGAGGTCGTCTCCGACACCAAGGCGCTGCGCGCGTTCCAGGCGGCCGCCAAGGAGCGGGCCACCGGCACGGCGACCGGGATCCGGGTGCCCTCCTCGGCGTCCGCGGCCCCCGCGGCGTCGGCCTCCTCGACGACGGCCAAGAAGGCGGCCCCGGCCACCAGGAGCGCCACCGCCGGTCGCACGGCTCCCGCGGCGAAGAAGGCCGCCGCGGCGCCGGCGCGCAAGACCGCCGCCAAGAGCGCGGCGGCCGCGGCGCCCGCCGCCCGCAAGGCGGCCCCGGCCAAGACGGCGACGACCACCCGCCGCACCGCCAAGAAGGCCTGAGCACCACCCCGCAGCACCCGCAGCACCCGCGGGCCCGTCACGCACGGACGCCCCCGCACCGGTCCAGGCTGGGGCGGGGGCGTCCGTGCGTGCGGCGGCGGTCGGCCGCCGCTCGCGTCAGTCCTTGAAGGTCTCGATCTGCGCGCCCAGCGGCGCCAGCCGCTCGGCCAGCTGCTCGTAGCCGCGGGCGATGATGTCCACGTTGCGCAGCACCGAGGTGCCCTTGGCCGCCAGCATGGCCAGCAGGACGACCACCGCCGGTCGCAGCGCGGGCGGGCACAGCACCTCCGCGCCCGACCAGCGGGTGGGGCCCTCGACGAGCACCCGGTGCGGGTCGAGCAGCTTCACGCGCGCCCCCAGCCGGTTCAGCTCGGTGAGGTAGATGGCGCGGTTGTCGTAGACCCAGTCGTGCACCGTCGTCGACCCCTCCGCGCTCGCCGCGATGACGGCGAAGAACGGCAGGTTGTCGATGTTCAGGCCCGGGAACGGCATCGGGTGGATCTTGTCGATCGGCGCCTTGAGCTCGGAGGGGTGCACCGTGATGTCGACCAGCCGGGTCCGGCCGTTGGCCGCGGTGTACTCCTCGGACAGGTCGTACTCCAGGCCCATCTCGGACAGGATCGCCAGCTCGATCTCGAGGAACTCGATCGGCGCCCGCGTCACCGTCAGCTCCGAGTGCGTGACGATCGCCGCGGTCAGCAGGCTCATCGCCTCGACCGGGTCCTCGGAGGGGGAGTAGTCGACGTCCACGGCGATGTCGGGCACGCCGTGCACGACGAGCGTGGTGGTGCCGATGCCGTCGATGCGCACGCCCAGCTGCTCCAGGAAGAAGCACAGGTCCTGCACCATGTAGTTGGGGCTGGCGTTGCGGATGGTCGTCACGCCGTCGACGCGGGCCGCGGCCATGAGCGCGTTCTCGGTGACGGTGTCGCCGCGCTCGGTGAGCACGATCGGGCGGCGCGGGGTCACGGAGCGGTCGACGCTGGCGTGGTAGTTGCCCGTGGTCGCCGTCACCGACAGCCCGAACGGCCGCAGGGCCACCATGTGCGGCTCGACGGTGCGGGTGCCCAGGTCGCAGCCACCGGCGTAGGGGAGCGCGAACTCCTCGTAGCGGTGCAGCAGCGGCCCGAGCATCATGATGATGCTGCGGGTGCGGCGCGCCGTCTCGCCGTCCATCGCGTCCAGGTCCAGCTCGGTGGGCACGTCGAGGACGAGGTCGGCCTCGTTGACCCACTCGTAGCGCACGCCGATGCTGCCGAGCACCTCCAGGATCCGGTGGATCTCCAGGATGCGCGCGACACCGCGCAGCGTCGTGCGCCCGCGGTTCAGCAGCGCCGCGCACAGCAGCGCGACGCCGGCGTTCTTGCTCGACTTGACCGCGATGCTGCCGGAGAGCTGGATGCCGCCGTGCACGCGCAGGTGGGTGGGGCCGGGGCGCCCGATCGAGACGATGTCGTCCTGCAACGCGTGCCCGACGCGCTGCAGCATGTCGATCGAGACGTTCTGCTGGCCCTGCTCCATGCGGTGCACGGCGCTCTGGGAGGTGCCCAGGCGTTCGGCGAGCTGCACCTGCGTCAGACCGCGGTGCTTGCGGGCGTCACGGATGAGCGCGCCGATCTGCGCGAGGTGGTCGCTGGTCGGCGTGAACTGCTCGGTGGAGACTGCCATGCCCGCACGCTATCTCACAGATGAGATAATTCCGTGCACCCGGGGACCCCGGGCGTGTCGCGCGAGGACCAGCGTGACACGCCCCGCGGCCGTCCGCTCAGGGACGCGCCGCGTCCAGCGCCTGGCGCAGGTCGGTCCACAGGTCCTCGACGTCCTCCACGCCCACCGACAGGCGCAGCAGCTCCTCCGGCACGACCACCGGCTCGTTGGCGTGCCGGCGCCGGCGCTCCACCAGCGACTCCACCCCGCCCAGGCTCGTGGCCGGCACCCACAGCCGGACCGCGTCCACGACGGCCTCCGCGGCCGCCCTGCCGCCGGCCACCTCGATGGACACCAGCGCCCCGTAGCCGCTCATCTGCGCGCTCGCCAGGGCGTGGCCCGGGTCGTCGGGCAGCGAGGGGTGGCGCACCCGCGCCACCGCCGGGTGCTCGCGCAGGCGCCGGGCCAGCACCGCCGCGCTGGCCTGCGAGCGCTCCAGGCGCAGCGGCAGCGTGCGGATGCCGCGCAGCGCCAGGAACGCCTCCAGCGGACCGGGGATCGCGCCGTGGAAGGTGCGGTGCGCGTGCAGCGCGGCCAGCAGCTGCTCGTCGCGCGCCACCACCGCGCCCAGGACGACGTCGGAGTGCCCGGAGAGGAACTTCGTCACCGAGTGCACGACGACGTCGGCGCCCAGCTCCAGCGGGCGCTGCAGCAGCGGGGTGGCGAAGGTGTTGTCGACGACCACCAGCGCGCCGTGCTCGTGGCCGGCCGCCGTCAGCGCGGCGATGTCCGCGACCTCCAGCAGCGGGTTCGTCGGCGACTCCAGCCACAGCAGCGCGCGCCCGCCCCCCAGGCCAGCCAGCGCGCCGCGCACGGCGGCCACGTCGGTGATGTCGACGTGCTGCACCCGCAGCCGTCCCTGCGCCGCCAGCTGCGCGGTGAGGGAGTGCGTGCCGTTGTAGGCCCCGTGCGGGACGAGGACCGTCGCGTCGGCCGGCACCAGGTGCAGCGCGGCGGACACCGCCGCCATCCCCGAGGCGAACGACAGCGACCGGCCGCCCTCCAGCTCGCCGACCGTGCGCTCCAGCGCCTCCCACGTCGGGTTGGCGAAGCGGCCGTAGCCGAGGGCGGCCGCGCCCAGCGAGCCGCCGCCCACGAAGGTCGCCGACAGTGAGACGGGGGTGTTGAGCTCGCTGTCGAGGGCGCGGGCCGGACGGCCGGCGACCACGGCGAGGGTCGCGGGGGACAGCTGCTGCGGCGCGCTGGGCGCCGACACGTTCTCAGGCACGTTCTCGGGCACGACGGCACCCAACCACACCGCCGGTAGGGTCGGCGCCGATGACCACCTCCGGCAGCCCCAGCACCCCCAGCGCCCCCGTCGCCGGCGCGCCCGAGAACGCGGCCGGCAAGCCCCGCGTGGCCGTCGTCTTCGGCGGCCGCTCCTCCGAGCACGCCATCAGCTGCGTGACGGCCGCGGGCGTGCTGGCCGCCATCGACCGCACGCGCTACGACGTCGTGCCCGTCGGCATCACCACCGCCGGTCGCTGGGTCCTCGTCGACGACGACCCCGCGCGCTTCGAGCTCGCCGACGGCAAGCTGCCCGAGGTCCCCGCCGCCGGGCCGCGCGTCGCGCTGGCCCAGGAGGTCGGTGCCCGCGCCCTGCAGCTGCTGGACGGCCCCGCCGACGGCGCGCCCTCCGGGCTGGCCGCGCTGCAGCGCGTCGACGTCGTCCTGCCGCTGCTGCACGGGCCGTTCGGCGAGGACGGCACGCTGCAGGGGCTGCTGGAGCTGTCCGACACCCGCTACGTCGGCTCCGGGGTGCTGGCCTCGGCGGCGAGCATGGACAAGCAGGTGATGAAGGTCCTGCTGGCCGGCGCGGGGCTGCGGGTGGGGCCCTGGACGTGGTTCCACGCCCGGCGCTGGGCCGCCGACCCCGCCGGCTGCCGCGCCGACGTCGAGGCGCTGGGCTACCCGGTCTTCGTCAAGCCCGCCCGCGCCGGATCCAGCATCGGCATCACCAAGGTCGCCGGGTCCGAGGGCCTGGCCGCCGCGGTGGAGGAGGCCCTCGCCCACGACCCCAAGGTCGTCGTCGAGGCCACCCTCACCGGCCGCGAGATCGAGTGCGGCGTGCTGGAGGACCTCGCGGGCGGCGAGCCGCTGACGAGCCTGCCCGGCGAGGTCGAGGTCGTCGGCGGGCACGACTTCTACGACTTCGAGGCCAAGTACCTCGACGCGGCCAACGTGCGCCTGACGTGCCCGGCCGACCTGCCCGCCGACGTCGTGGCCGCCGTGCGGCGCACCGCGGTCGCCGTCTTCGAGGCGATGGGCGCCGAGGGCCTGGCCCGCGTGGACCTCTTCGTCGACCCCGAGCGCGGCGAGGAGGGGGTCGTCGTCAACGAGATCAACACGATGCCCGGCTTCACCCCGTTCTCGATGTACCCGCGCATGTGGGCGCAGACCGGGGTCGACTACCCCGAGCTCGTCGACCGGCTGCTGCAGCTGGCGCTGCGGCGCCCCACCGGCCTGCGCTGAACCCCGGCGCGCACCTCACAGGCAGGTGCGCGTCTGCGGGACCGCGTCCACGGCCGGTGCCAGGTCGACCAGCTGGGCGGTCGCCTGGTCGCTGGTCAGGTCGGCGGCGAAGCGCACCGTCACCTCCACGGCCGGGTCGCGCCCGTAGGTGAGGAAGCGCACGGCCCGCTCGCCGCGCGCGTCCTCGACCCAGTCCACGCTGGGCCCCTCGGCCGGCCCGACGGGGATGCACGGCTTCGTCGTCGGGCCCAGCACGGTCGACCCGCAGCGCAGCACGACCCGCTCCTCGCCCCAGACGGCCACCCCGGCCGCCCCCTGCGGGCTGCGGGCGGCGCCGCCCAGCTGCTCGGGCAGCGCCCGCAGCAGCCGCGCGCACGCCGGGTCCCCGCCGCGCGGGGCCGCCTCGACCCCGCGCGAGCCCGCCAGGTAGACCCAGGCGGCGACCACGACGACGAGCGCCACCACCAGGCCCACGAGCAGCCGCTGGCGCGCCGGGACCGGCCGCCCGGGCTGCTCGGGACCGCGGGGGGACGGCTGCTCGGACACCGCCCGTAGTCTGCCCGACGGCGGGGCGGCGCTCGATCACCAGCAGGGGTGGGGGCGCCACCGCGGGAGCGCGGGGGGAGCGGCGGGTGCAGCAGGAGCGGGACGTGCGGGCCGGGCGGGTCGAGCGGGTCGCCGACCTCGACGAGGCGGGGCTGCTGGAGCGGCTGCTGCCGGGCCTGCCGACGCGGGCGCTGCTGGGGCCCGGCGACGACGCCGCGCTCGTGGCCGCCCCCGACGGGCGCGTGGTGGCCACGACCGACGTGCTCGTCGAGCGGCGCGACTTCCGCCGGGACTGGTCCTCGGGGGCCGACGTGGGCTGGAAGGCCGTGGCGCAGAACGTCGCCGACGTCGCCGCCATGGGCGCGAGCAGCACCGGTCTGCTGGTCTCGCTGGGGCTGCCGGGCGAGCTGGAGCTGAGCTGGGTGGAGTCCTTCGCGGAGGGCCTGGGCGCGGCCTGCCGCGCGTTCGGCACCGTCGTCGTCGGCGGGGACCTGTCCTCGGCCGACGAGGTCGTCGTCGCCGTGACCGCGCTCGGCGACCTCGCCGGGCGGGCTGCGCTGCTGCGCTCGGGAGCCGGGCCCGGGGACGTGGTCGCGGTCGCGGGGACGCTGGGCCGCTCGGCGGCGGGGCTGCTGCTGCTGCAGGAGGGCGCCCGCGAGGACGTCGACGGCCTGCTCGCGGCGCACCGGCGGCCGGTGCCGCCCGTCGCGGCCGGCCCAGCGGCGGCGCGGGCCGGGGCGAGCGCGCTCATGGACGTCAGCGACGGGCTGCTGCGCGACGCCGGCCGCCTGGCCGCGGCCAGCGGGGTGGTCCTGGCGCTGCGCACGGAGGGCACGGCCCTGGGCCGCTGGAGCGGGGAGCTGACCTCGGCGGTGGGCGCGCGGGCGCTGACCTGCGTGCTCACCGGCGGCGAGGACCACGCCCTGCTCGGCTGCTTCCCGGCCGCGGCGGCGCTGCCGGAGGGGTTCGAGGTGGTGGGACGGGTGCTGGCGGGGGAGCCGGCCGTCCTCGTCGACGGCGCTCCCGCCGCGGTGCGCGGCACCGGCTGGGACCACTTCGCGCCCGGGAGCTGAGGCCCGGCACCCCCGGCGCCGGGCCCGGACGCACTGCGGGGCCGGTCCCGAGGAGGGACCGGCCCCGCAGGAGGCGCGTGCGCTGGGTCAGCGCGTGACCTTGCCCGCCTTCAGGCAGGAGGTGCACACGTTCAGCCGCTTCGGGGAACCGTTGACGGTGGCCCGGATCCGCTGGATGTTCGGGAGCCACATGCGGTTGGTCCGCCGGTGCGAGTGCGAGACGCTCTTGCCGAAGCCAGGGCCCTTGGCGCAGATGTCGCAGGTGGCAGCCACGGGGAACTCCTGAAGTCGAACGGAAGGGGAACGGCGACCCGTGCGGGACGCCGGCGGGTGTCCGGGACCCGGACACCGCCGACAACGATAGCCGACCGCGGGCCGTGCGGGCGAACCGGCCGAGCCCCGGCGGGGTGGGAGCCGGGCGGTAGCCTGCCGGGCGTGGACGAGCCGGACGCACCGCGGCGCGGCGGGCTCCGGCCCGCGGCGCCGCGGCGCGAGGTCGTCCTCGCCCTGGAGCAGCTGCTGGTGGGCTACGGCGAACCCGTGTGCGCCCCCGTCGACGTCGACGTCGCCGCCGGGGAGGCGCTGTGCCTGGTCGGGGCCAACGGCGCCGGCAAGTCGACCGTGCTGCGCGCCGTCGCCGGTCTGCTGGACCCCCTCGGCGGCCGGGTGCGCCTGCGCGGGGCGCCCGTCGACGAGCGCTCGGCGCGCTTCCGGCGCGAGGTCGCCTGCGTCTTCGACGAGGACGCCTGGTTCGCGGAGCTGTCGGTGGCCGAGCACCTCGAGCTCGTCGCCCGCGGGCACGGGGTGCGCGACGTCGTCGGCGCCGTCGACGCGGAGCTGGCGGCGCAGCGCCTCACCGACGCCGCCGACCAGCTGCCCGTGTCGCTGTCCAGCGGGCAGAAGCGCCGGCTGCTGCTGGCCGCCGCGCTCGTGCGACCGCGCGCGGTGCTGCTGCTCGACGAGCCCGAGCAGCGCCTGGACCCGCCCGGGCGCGAGGCGCTGGCCGAGCGCCTGGTGGCCGAGCGCGACGCCGGGACGGCCCTCGTGCTGGCCACCCACGACGTCGTCCTGCTGCGCAGGGTCGCCACCCGCGCCGTCGTCGTCGACGACCGCCCCGACGGCCGGCCGTGCCGCGTGGTCGACGCCGAGGAGGCCGCCCGCGTCGTCAGCGACCCCGTCCGGTGAGCGCGTCGCCGGGTGAGCGGGCCGGTGCGCTGGTCGGCCCGCCGGCCGGGCGGCCGCTGCCGACGCGGCGCGAGCTGGTGCGCGAGGCCGCGCCCTCGCGGGCGGCGCGCGGGCTGCGCGCCACCCTCGTCGACGCCTACACCACGGTGCTCCAGGTCGGCATCGCCTTCCTGCTGCTGCTGGGCGGCAGCTCCTCCCTGCGCCAGGCGCTGCGGGCGGGGCTGTCCTCGGGCGGCGACGGGCCCGGCTGGAGCCCGCAGACGTCGGCCGTCCTCACCGCGGTCGGCGTCTCCTGCAGCGTCATCGCCTTCGGGCTCGCGGCGTGGTGCCGGCTGGGCCCGGTGAGCCTGCCCACCGCGCAGACGACCTGGTGGACCCCGCTGCCGGTGGCGCGCGCCGACCTGCTGCGCCCCGTGCTGCGCACCCGTGCGCTGGGCAGCGCGCTGGCGGGCGGCGTCCTCACCGCCTGGACCTCGTCGGTGGCCCTCGGCGTGGGCGGGGAGCTCACCGGGGCGGGCGCGGCCGCCGGGGTCGGCGGCGGCTTCGCGGTCGGCGCGGGTGCGGCGGCCGCGGGCTACCTGCTCGTCGTGCGCCCGGCCGTGCGCGCGGGGGTGGACGCGCTGCTGCGCGCCGGGCGGCTGCTGGACGGCCTGGGCACCGCCCTGCTCGTCGCGCTGACCGCCTCGGCCGCCGCGCGGATCGCCGTGGACGCCGTCGACCCGGCCGCGCTCGCGGCGCCGGCCGCGCTCGTCGCCGCGCTGGCCCTGGTCGTCGTCGCCGTCGCCGGCCGCCGCTCCTGGCGCGACGTCGGCCGGGTGCCCTCGCCGTCGCTGCGGCGCGGCGCCGCGCGGCTGGAGCGGCTCACCTCCTCGCTGCTGCAGCTGGACGTGCGCGAGATGGGCCGGGCGCTGGCCGCGGACTCCGACGGCCGGGTGGCCCGGCGGGCGCGGCTGGCCGCGGTGCGCGGGCCGGTCGGCGCCGTGCTGGCCGCCGACGTGCTGCTGCTGCGCCGCCAGCCCCGCCGCCTGGCCACCGCTGGCGTCCTCGTCCTCGTGCCGCTGCTCGTGGCGGCGGGCACGTCCGCGCACCGCGCGGTCGCGGCCCTGCTGCTGTGGGCGGCCGGGTACGCGGCCGCCACGACGCTGTCCGAACCGGCGCGCGGCCTGGTGCTCTCGCCCGCCGCGGCGCGCACGCTGCCGCTGTCGGCGACCGCTCTGGCGCTCGTGCGCTGGGTGCCCGTGGCGGTGCCGATGGCGCTGTGGGGCGCGCTGGCGGTGCCGCTGGCCGCCTCGACCTCGGGCCTGGTGCACGGCGGCGGGCAGGCGGCGTGGTGGTCGTGGGCGCTGCTCGGGCTGCTGGCGGGTCCGGGGTGGGCGGCGGCGGCGCTGCGCGGTGCCGTGCGGCCGGACCCGGACCTGGCCCGGCCGGTCGTCGCGACCGCCATGGGCGCGCTGCCGCCGGGCGCGGCGGCCGCGACGACCACGGGCCCCGACCTGGCGGTCCTGGTCACCGTGCCGGTGCTGGTGGCGCTGCTGGCCCGCGGCGCCTGGGACTGGCTGCTGGCCGGGCAGGCCCTGGCGAGCGCGGCCGCCGTCGCGATCGCCTGGGCCTACGCCGCCCACCGCGCGAGGAGGACGGCGTGAGCGGCGGGGCGGTGCGGGTGCGCGGGGCGGTGCGGGTGCGCGGGGCGGTGCACGGGGTGGACGACGCGAGGAGGAGCGGATGACGCGCATCGTGGCCGGTGCGGCCGGTGGCCGGCGGCTGAAGGTGCCGCCGGGGGAGACCACGCGCCCCACCAGCGAGCGGGTGCGCGAGGCGCTGTTCTCCGCGCTGGACGCGGCGGGCGCCGTCTCCGGCGGCCGGGTCCTGGACCTGTACGCCGGGTCCGGCGCGCTGGGGCTGGAGGCGGCCAGCCGCGGCGCGGTGCAGGTGGTGCTCGTCGAGGCGGCCCGGGCCGCGGCCGCGACGGCGCGGGCGAACGCCACCGCCCTCGGCCTGGGCGGGGTCCGCGTCGTGCACGAGAGGGCCGAGCGCTTCCTCGCCTCGCCGGGGGCCGTGCTCGACGGCGGCTGGGACCTGGTGCTGCTGGACCCGCCGTACGCCGTCGGCGAGGACGAGCTGGCCGGGGTGCTGGCGGCCGCGGTGCCGCTGCTGGCCGAGGGGGCCACCGTGGTCGTCGAGCGCTCCAGCCGCTCGCCCGAACCGCGCTGGCCGCAGCCGCTGGGCGAGGTCCGCCGGCGCCGCTACGGCGAGACGAGCGTGTGGACGGCCCGCTGTTAGCGTGCCGGGCGTGCCGACCCGCTGCGTCTGCCCCGGCAGCTTCGACCCCGTGACCCTCGGCCACCTGGACGTGCTGCTGCGCGCCGCCGCGGTCTTCGACGTGGTGCACGCGGGGATCGCGGTCAACCCCGCCAAGCGCGGCCTGTTCGAGCCCGCCGAGCGGGCGCGGCTGCTGCGCGAGGCGCTGGCCGCCACCGGCGACGCGCGCGCCGGGCGCGTGGTGGTGGAGGTCTTCGGCGACGGCCTGCTCGTGGACCACTGCCGGCGCCTGGGCGCCGCGGTCGTCGTCAAGGGCCTGCGCGGGGGCACCGACTACGCCTACGAGCTGCCGATGGCGCTCATGAACCGCCACCTGGCGGGGGTGGAGACGGTCTTCCTCGTCGGCGACCCGCGCTTCGAGCACGTCTCCTCCAGCCTGGTCAAGGAGGTCGCCCGCCACGGCGGGGACGTCTCCGACCTCGTGCCCGCGGCGGTGCGCGACGCCCTGGTGCGGCGGCTGGGGGAGAATGCCGCGGGTCCTGCGGACTGAACCGCGGACCGGATCAACGGGAGGCAGTGGCTGTGGAGGTGCACGAGAAGCTCGGCGAGCTGGCCGCGCTCGTGTCGGGGGCGCGCGGGGTGCCGTTGTCCTCGTCGGTGCTGGTCGACCGCGAGGAGTTGCTGCGCCTGGTGGCCGAGGTCCGCCGCCTGCTGCCCGCGGAGGTCCAGCAGGCCGGGGACGTGCTCGCCCAGCGCGACGAGGTCCTCTCGGCGGCGCGCGCGGAGGCCGAGGAGCTCGTCGCCCGGGCGCGGGCCGAGGCCGAGGAGCTCGTGGACGCGCAGGCGGTCACGCGCGCCTCCCGCGAGCGCGCCGAGCACATCGTCGCGACGGCCCGCGAGGAGGCCAAGCGGTTGCGGGTCGACGCCGACGCCTGGTGCGACGGCAAGCTCGGCGACTTCGAGGAGGAGCTGGAGCGGCTGCAGCAGCAGGCCCGCCGCGGGCGCGACCGTCTCAAGCTGCGCGGCCCGGAGACCGACGCGCCGGCCGAGCCGGAGACCGGCGGGGCGCAGGAGCCGCCCGCGCCGAGCGGTGCCACGGTGGCGCGCTGAGGCGGCGCGCTGAGGCGGCGCGCTGAGGCGGCGCGCTGAGGCGGCGCGCTGAGGCGGCGCGCCGGGCGGCGCCGTCGCCCGCCGGGTCGCCGATTGGGTCGTCGGGCGTTGCTCGGTTACGCTTGGGGACGGCCTCGGCGCGTGTGGTGCGAACCACGAGCGGCGGGGCCGTGTGGTGTCGATCGACCGCGGTCGCGGTCAACGCTGTGAGGAGCAGGACGTGAGCAGGGTGCACGAGGGGCAGCTGGACCCCCACGCGCCGCTGGTGCTGTCCACGCACGAGCTGGGCCGCCGGCCCGGCACGATGCGCACGCTGCAGCGGACGGTCCCCGCCCCCGCGGACCTGGGCATCGCCGTCATCGGCGTGCCCGAGGGCAGCGAGCTCCACCTCGACCTGCGCATGGAGGCCGTCATGGAGGGCGTCCTCGTCTCGGGCACCGTCCGCGGCACCGCGGTGGGCGAGTGCGTGCGCTGCCTGACCGAGGTCACGCAGGACATCGAGGTCGACCTGCAGGAGCTGTTCGCCTACCCCGGCAAGACGCCGGCGGAGGTGGCGGACGACGAGGACGAGATCCGTGAGGTCGCCCCCGGCGAGCTCGTCGACCTCGAACCCGCGGTCCGCGACGCGGTCGTGCTGGAGCTGCCGTTCCAGCCGGAGTGCGACGGCCCCTGCCAGCAGGACTACGAGATCGGGGTCTCCGAGCAGACCCCGGTCGCCGAAGAACCGGCGGACCCGCGCTGGGCCGCCTTGCAAGGTCTGCTCGAGCAGACCGACGAGTCCCCGTCCGGAACGAGAGAGAAGAGCTGATCGTGGCCGTCCCGAAGCGGAAGATGTCCCGCAGCAACACGCGGTCGCGCCGCAGCCAGTGGAAGACGTACGAGGAGACCCTGACGCGCACCAGCGTCGGTGGCCGGGTCGCCTACGCCCGTCCGCACACGGCCCGCGTCGTCACCGACTCCGCCGGCACCCCGCTGTACCTGGAGTACAAGGGCCGCAAGGTCAAGGACCTCTGAGCTGACCGCTCAGGGGACCGCCGGAACGCCGGGCGACGTCGACGACGTCGCCCGGCTGTCCGCTGCCCTCGGTGTCGACATCGAGGCCGACCTGCTCGAGCTGGCGCTGACGCACCGCTCCTACGCCTACGAGCACGGCGGCCTGCCCACGAACGAGCGGCTGGAGTTCCTCGGGGACTCGGTGCTCGGGCTCGTGGTGACCCACCAGCTCTACACCCGCTTCCCGGACGTCTCCGAGGGGCGGCTGGCGAAGCTGCGAGCCGCCGTGGTGAACTCCCGCGCCCTCGCCGACATCGCCCGCGGGCTGGACCTGGGGGCGCACGTGCGCCTGGGCAAGGGCGAGCTGTCGACCGGCGGCAGGGACAAGAACTCCATCCTCGCCGACACGATGGAGGCGGTCATCGGTGCCGCCTTCCTGTCGGTGGGCGTGGACGCCGCGCGCGACTTCGTGCTGCGCCTGACCGCGCCGCTCATGGAGTCCTCCGAGCGCCTGGGCGCGGGCACGGACTGGAAGACGGCGCTGCAGGAGCTGACGGCCGCCGAAGGCCTCGGGGTGCCGTCCTACGCGATCACCGACTCCGGTCCCGACCACGCCAAGAGCTTCGCCGCCGAGGCCGTCGTGGGCGGCACGCCGCTCGGGCACGGCGAGGGGCGCAGCAAGAAGGAAGCCGAGCAGAAGGCGGCCGCGGCGGCCGTCGAGGCGCTGCGGGCCGCCACGGCCGCCAGCGCCGTGCGCTCCGCGCACTGACGTCCCGTGCCGGAGCTTCCCGAGGTCGAGGTCGTCCGCCGGGGCGTGGCGCGCTGGGTGGTGGGCCGCACGGTGCGCGAGGTGGAGTTCCTGCACCCGCGCGTGACCCGCCGCCACCTCGCCGGACCGCAGGACGCCGTCGCGCGCACCCGCGGGCTCGTCGTGGCCGACGCGGTCCGGCGCGGCAAGTACCTGTGGCTGCCGCTGGCCACGGCGGACGGGGACTCCGACGAGGCGGTCCTCGTGCACCTGGGGATGAGCGGTCAGCTGCTCGTCGAGCGGGCGGACGCGCCGGCCGAGAAGCACCTGCGCGCGCTGTGGCGCTTCACCGACGGCGGCGAGGACCTGCGCTTCGTGGACCAGCGCACCTTCGGCGGCATCGCCGTCGTGCCGCTGGTGGCCACCCCCGACGGCGGGCCGGGTGGGCTGGGGGAGTCCCCCGACGCCGCCTGGTCGCACCGGCTGCCCGTGCCCGTCGCGCATATCGCCCGCGACCCCCTGGACCCGGCCTTCGACGACGCCGCGTTCGCGCGGCGGCTGCGCGAGCGGGCCACCGGCCTCAAGCGGGCGCTGCTGGACCAGTCGTTGGTGTCCGGGGTGGGCAACATCTACGCCGACGAGGCGCTGTGGCGGGCCCGGCTGCACTACGCGCGGCCCACCCGCAGCACCACCAGGGCCCAGGCGGACGCGCTGCTGGCCGGGTTGCGCGAGGTGATGACCGCGGCGCTGGCGGCGGGCGGGACGAGCTTCGACTCCCTGTACGTCAACGTCAACGGTGCCAGCGGGTACTTCGACCGCTCGCTGGCCGTCTACGGGCAGACCGGGCGCCCGTGCCCGCGCTGCGGGACGCCCGTGCGCCGCGACGCCTTCATGAACCGCTCCTCGTTCTCCTGCCCGGTCTGCCAGCCGGTGCCGCGCTCGGCGCACTGGTGAGCGCGAGCGCCCCCGCGACGAGGACGTCGCGGGCCCCG